>DTSJ01000230.1 GCA_012965445.1 Candidatus Hydrogenedentota bacterium | reverse complement strand
AGTGGCGGAATCGACAGGCGTCTGGTGAACGGCAGAGACGATAAGGTCGAAGATGTGAACGGACTGCGCGAACGCTTTATGCGTGAGACTCCCGAACAGCGCCGCTCAACACTGCTTCCGTTTTTCTGGAGTGTCATTGCCAAGGACGGAAAAGTCTGGGGCGATCCGAAGTCAAACAGCGCGGTGTTGGTCGAGAATGATCAGCTTTTTTCCTATCCCGGATACAACGAAATTCTGACGGGCAGCCCTGACGCGAAAATTCAATCCAACGCGAAAAAGAACAACGAGAACGTCACGGTGCTTGAGTGGGTAAACGCTCAACCTGGATTCAATGGGAAGGTCGAAGCCTTCTGTTCATGGGATGTCTTTCCTTTCATCATCAACGAAGAGCGCAGCGGCGTTCCGGTGAATGCAGGCTGGGAGGAATTTACGGATATGGGGGACAGCGCCCTGCAGGAAGAAATGAACATGCTGACGCGCGAACTTCCGCACAACTGGGGCGGCATACGCTTCGATCTGCTGACCTTCGAGGGCGCTATGGACTCGCTGAAGCATCACAAGCCAAGGCTGCTGTACATCGGTTTCGGCGAGACGGATGACTGGGCGCATGAGGGCCGATACGACATGTATATCGAATCCGCGCACCGCACTGATCGATACATACAGCGCATTTGGGAACTTGTTCAATCGATGCCGGAGTACGCAGGCAAGACCACGCTGATCCTGACGAGCGACCACGGACGCGGAGATACGCACCCGGACTGGAAGGGCCACGGTACCAAAATTGAGGGTTCGGACCGCATCTGGACGGCTGCCCTCGGGCCGGATACGAAGGGCAAGGGCGTACTGAAAAATGCCAACGCGACGCAGGGTCAGGCCGCCGCAACCATCGCCGCACTGCTCAATCTAGATTTCAACGAAGCATTCCCGGAAGCCGCGGCTGTGTTGAAGGGCGCGTTGAAATAAGAGAACCCGCCACCGGAATACGGCAGCGGGCTCGCTGAACTTTGGTTGTTTGCCGCCTACCGATTCTTCAGGTGCTTCTCGAGGAAGGGCAGTTCGAGTGACATGACTTGCTTGAGGGATTTCGCGTATACATCATAGTGTCCGGTGTTTTTGAGTAGATGGTACTCGACCGGGACGCGCCCTTTGAGCTGCTCGTATACTCTGCCGCCGTGTTCTTTGTTGTCGAAGTAATGCTCCTGATCGGCATCGAGGATTAGTACAGGGCAGGTGATATTGTCGGTGAAATCGACCGGGACGAACTCGTAGAAGCGTTCGTAATAGGGATCGCCAGTGAGTCCTTCGGGCTTTTCCTGTCCGAGGGGTACGGGCGCCAGTTCACCGCGAACGCGGCGAATCTTCTCGGCGTGAATTTCTTTGTGTCCGTCTTTGCCGCCAGCACCGTACTGGGCCACAACGCCGAGCCGCTGATTCATCGCGCCGACTTGCGCGAGTACACACTTGACGCGATCATCGTGTGCCGCTCGCCAGATGACGTGTCCGCCGCCGAAGCTGGAGCCCCAGATGCCGATGCGGTCGGTGTCGACGATGGACTCGCCTTCAACGAAGGTGATCGCAGCGTCGATATCTTCCTGCTGATCGAGGGGATCAACGAGTTGCCGAATCGCCAGGGCTTTGACGGTTATCATGCCGTCCGCGTCTGGCTTGGGCATTTCGCCCGTGACGACGAGGCGGCTGTCGCTTTCGCCCCATCCGCGATAGTCGAACGTAAAAACGACGTATCCTTCTTTGGCGAACTGCGGCCCTATCATTCCATTCAGATGTCTCTTTAGCCCGCCCCAGCCGTGGCACATGACGAGCGTGGGGAGTTTCTCGCCTTCTTTGATGTTGGCGGGATAGGTCAAATCTCCAGCCAGCCGGGTTCCGTCACTCCAGAAAGTGACTGAGCGGCGTTTGAGATCTGGAAAGCCTCGAACGTCTTTTTCTTCGGCGAAGGTGGAAACGGACATAGCGGTAATCCACATCGCGAGTACGAGACTCGATATGGCGCGCTTCTTGAAAAATAGTGGTTGTATACGCATGACAGGTATTCCTTTCGGATGGATCGTTGAATGTCGATAGTTAAACGCATGACCAGAGTAGAATCTTACCACGTTGTGGCGCGGGAGTATAGCCCTATTGCGGCAGCGCGAACGCCACGTAGGAATCCCCGGCATCGGTACCCATTTTCCCGCCCCCGGACGCGATCACGATGTACTGACGTCCATCGACCGCATAAATGCTCGGTGTGGCATACCCTCCGGCCGGGAGGTCTCCTTCCCAGAGAATTGAGCCGTCCTTTGAGTCAAAAGCACGTATCTTGTGATCCTGGGTCGCTGCAATGAAGATGAGTCCGCTCGCTGTCAGGGCAGGGCCGCCGTAGTTCTCTGTACCAGTGGGGGCGATTCCGCGTGCGGTCAATTCGGGATACTCGCCGAGGGGTACCTTCCACAGGATTTCCCCTTTGTTCAGGTCAATGGCGTTGAGTGTTCCCCATGGCGGCTTGATTGCAGGATACCCGTCCTGATCCACAAATCGATCGTAGCCAGTATGTCCGAAGAACGGCTTCGTATCCTCACTTTCGTTAGACGACGTGTCGTTCTGCGTAGGGCCGGACTCCTCCGTATCCATCAGAAAATCGATGAGTCCTTCGATTTCACGGGAGCGCAGATTGGGGAACGGCGGCATTTTTTCGCGGCCGTTTTTGATGACGTCGTAGATTTCCTTGCGGCTCGATCTCTCTTTGAGGTCCAGCAGTGCGGGATAGACTCCCAAGGGATCGCCCTTGCGGTCCACGCCGTGGCAGTAAATGCAGTGGCGCGCATAGAGGCGTCTGCCGGTGGCATGGGCGCGGCTTTCGTTTCTGCCCGGCCCGCTCACCATCATCAGCACCCAGGGCATATCGCTCGCGTTGACGTAGAGCATGCCTGTATCCGGGTCAACCGCCGCGCCTCCCCATTCGCCGCCGCCGTCGAATCCGGGGAAGATGATGGTTCCTTCGCGGCTCGGCGGAATAAACTGTCGTCCGGTTCGATATCTTTTCAATCGGTCCAGCACATAGGCGTGGGATTCGGGTGAAATGTCGGTTACGTCT
>DTSJ01000229.1 GCA_012965445.1 Candidatus Hydrogenedentota bacterium | reverse complement strand
ATTCTCCCTTGCTCAATGACGACCAGCGACGCAGGCTTTCCGTGAAGGGCAAAATGCTAGGCAGGAAGGCGCTCCACGAAATCGCTACAATTGTGACACCAGACACAATCCTGCGCTGGCATAGGCAATTGGTCGCGAAAAAGTGGGATTATACTAATCGTCGGCAGTATCCCGTTGGTCGACCACGACTACGGGAGAAAATCGTTCTGCTTATTGTTCGATTGGCAAAGGAGAATGGGAGTTGGGGATACGACCGAATCCAGGGTGCCTTGAAGAATGTTGGATATCATATCTCCGATACGACTATCGGCAACTTGCTCAAGGAGCACGGAATAGAACCAGCACCGGATCGTGAAAAGCAAACCACGTGGAACGAGTTTCTATAGACCCATTGGGACGTAATGGGCGCAACAGACTTCACTTCAGTCGAAGTCTGGAAACCCTGGGGGTTGGAAACAATATCATTGAATCTGGAGATGAAGTCGGAGGTACTTGTGGTGAGATTCAATGCCATGAACGTCTGGGAGGGATGCTCAAATACTACTACCGCGCCGCCGCTTAGCTCCCATTTCCGTCACTCCAAGAATACTTATGGCGGAGCTGCATCTACTCAGTCAATATTTGACAATACAACTCGGCATGCACCGCATCACCTCGAACATCGATCCAGATTCGACACGGTTTTCTATCTCGTCAACAACAAATCAGGGTGTTTTCATGTAGGCTGAATATTTTGACCATACTCCATTTTCAGTTTCACGACGCGACACTTTCCAATCCAAAAACTTTTCGTCACTCGAAAAAGTTGATATCCATTTTTCAATTTGTCTAGATCGCAGTACGATCATCATAATCGTAGAAGCGATTCATTTCTGCACCCTGCACCCTACGCCCTTGAACAAAACTTGAAGAGGAAGGTTGAGTATCTGAGCCCTACGGGATCGGGCGCGTCTGCCAGAGAAAATCGTACTCCCGCTACATCAATTGCATCATTTCTACCTTCTATTGTCGAACAACGCCATTTGATACGTACGCTCCGTTGGCTCTTCAAAATTTGGATACCCATTCTCGAAGAAGTGCGTCGCAATTGAGTACTTTTTCGGCCAAATCCATCGGGACATAAAAATAGTGATTCGACGATTCGTATCCAATGCGAGAATCGCGTATCTGGATGGCATGAAGACGCAATGCCAATTCTCGTTCGGCCTCTATCAAGTCCTCGAGATTATCTATCAGTAATTGTGCCTGTCCTGGATTTTCATTTTGCTTGAGTTGTTCTCGAAGCTGTATGAAACGAGACTGCTGCGCGATGCTTTGATAATGAATGGCCACGGTTTCAATAACATCCAGTTCACCCTGAAGTGCAGGAGTCATTTCATCTTTTATTGCATCGCGTAGAGCACTATGTGCCTCACCAAAGCCTTTAGCCATTTTCTCGAATTGCCCAATGAAAACGTTTTCTGGATAGATACCGCGCCAACCTCTGAAATCGTCGTAGGGAATTCCGACCATGGTTGACGCGTAATTGGTATTCGTGTTCCATAGGAGATTCGCTGGCCCTACTTGCAGTGGCGCGCGATAAACGACCGAGCCGTGGAAAGGGAATTCACTCAGGGCAACACTGCATGCTTTCCAGGCCTCCACCACGGCTTCGGCATGATTTATGCCGTAGCGTTCTTGCGCTACATGGAGCATGGCTTCATCCGGCGAGAGGGCTTGGTCGTCGTCTTGAATGGCCGACATCTCAGCGACAACTTGCAGATTGGACGAAGGATAGCCGCCGAGACTCCAGCCGAGCATGATGCCGTCTAGCTGCGCATCGCGAAGGTTGGCCGCGTGTTGCGCGACGTTTGCGACCGCGGGAATATACGGTACGGCCGCGATTTCCCAGGTGTTTCCCGCCTGGATCTTCGCGATGGTTTTGAGACCGCGCGCTCTTGCTGCTTTCCAATGTTTCGTCGCGCGTGGTCCCGGGCCGATAGTGGAAATAGAATACTCACCGATGGTTGTATTTACTCCGCCGCGTTCGATAGAAATACTCCATTCGCTCACGCTCATCAAAGAGACGCCTTCGGGCAATTGCGCGATGGCATCCAATGCCCAGTCATCCCGCCATCCCCAATCCCATGCGATCAGTTCGGTTTCGTTATTGGTGCGTTGTATGCCTTCCTGAATCGCGGCGTTCACTCCTGCGATGGATTTGGCTGGCCCCGTGATACTGCAACGTGGACATTCCGCGCCTCGGTTGTGACTCCAGCAATTGGTTGGGTTTTCGGAAGCCGTGATCGTAAAGAAGCCTTTGAGATTCGGTACAGCGTTGCAGATTGTCTCGACACTTGAAGTTATGTACTCGCGTACTTCGGGCACGCTTGTGCACAACGTAGAATGATCACCGATGGTCACACCTTTGAGGTTTTCGCGATCTGTAAAGAAAGCATTGGGCATGGCACGCGGCTCGTTCATATACAGATATATGCCGATACCATGATCGCGCGCGCGTTCGACGAGTGCGTTTAGGCGAACCAAGCGTTTCTTGTACTGGCTGCTCATGGATGTGTCCCAGGGAAATTCTGCCAACTGATAGAGAACCACGTGCATCCATATACTGTCTACGCCGGACGATGCCAGACGCGCCAGATACCCGTCTGGATACGGATCGATATCTTCTTCTAATAAGGGATCACCAAAGAGGGCGAAGTAGGATGAACAAAAACGGGGCGAGAATCTTGAAGCAGGACGCTTTGTGTTATCGGCGATGGGCTCAGACAAATCGGTAACGAATTGAAACAACGGCTCGGTCATTTTCGCGGGGCCATTTGGAAAGGCACGTTTGACTGACGCCGCAATCGACTTTTCAGCTTTCAACGTGGCCTCGTCCGGCGCGACATAGGTTAGCGGGGCGCACTTCGGCTTCATGCTGCCCAGTTTGATGTAAAGAAAATCGTCTTCACGCAGGGTAAAGGCAAGTTCCTCCTCCGTCATTTGAAGTAGCGTCATCATTTGTTCATAGGGCAGCAAATGCCAGTTTCGGCGGATGATTGTAATGTACGCGCGCTTCCTGATTTCGGGAGAGATATTCGGTGGCGTTCCGAGTCCCATAGCGT
>DTSJ01000228.1 GCA_012965445.1 Candidatus Hydrogenedentota bacterium | reverse complement strand
GCGAAAGAGACTCACGTTCTGCAGTGCAGCATTCACACCCTGCCAGATGCGCCGAAAAATCAGTGTTCTCCACGTCCGTCAGCGTTTCATACAGCGACTGCGCAATCAGACCCTCATACTCTTCGCAAGCACTCATTTTTCGTCAAGCTCCTTATACGAATCCGCCAGTTCTACCCTCAGCTTCCGCAACGCCCGAAACAGATGCACCTTCACGCTGCCTACTGAGCAATCCAACGCCTCAGCCATCTCCATCAGCGACATTCCTTCATAATGCCGCAACACAAACACCTGCCGCTGAGCACGCGACAAGACGCGCAGATTCTCACGGACCTTCTCGCCAATCTCATGCGCTCGTGCCGTCGCTTCTGGCGACTCAGAAGAAGGATGTTCTTCAAGTACGCCGGTATCAACCGACACAATCACCTTCTTCCTGCGCTGACCTCGACGCGACTGGTCGATAGCAGTATTCGTCGCTATACGCATGACCCATCCGCCAAAAGCCCCCGTAGGTTTCCAGCTTCGGATCTTCTGATACACACGAAACAACGCTTCTTGCGTGACATCAAGAGCATCCTCGTGATTTCCCGTAAAGCGAAACGCGACCGAATACACTCGACCCTGAAATCGCTCTACCAGTACGCCGAAGGCCGACTCATCGCCTTCCTGAAGTGCCAACGCCAACGACTCATCGGTGGGCTCCGTCATATCATCAGAATCCACATACACCTCTAAAACGTCCCCCTCACAACAAAGGTTGACAATATACGCCGAGTTATCCCCTAACCCCTAATAAAAACAACCGCTTACATACTATACACCACGCTACATTCCGATGCCACAAAAACGTATCTGTCTCGAAATTTGGAATGGAGTAAAACGAATCGCAATGAGCGTTCGAATACTGATTGACGTAAACAATGTCCGCGAACTAATCTGCCCGCACCCAAACACTGCAAGAAACTAAGTATCCCTCAAAACTAGCAGCTGAAAACTCTTATGATTGGAGATAACACTTGACGCATAGTCCAAAAAGGTGAAAACAAGACCCTTGATACGAATACAACCCGAAATCTAGGCCAAAAAAAGAAAGTCCGCACACTCAACATACCCCCGTGACACAAACCACTCACGAATCTCCTCGCGCGCGCCAGGTGCTCCCACTGCAACGACAGTAAATCCATTCCCCGGCTTAGGCAGGTCATCCGGCGCGATCACCAGCGTGCCGTGAATCGTCTTCCCGATCTTCCGCGGAGCAATGTCCACCACTGCCTCGGGACGTCGATCACCCCACTCACGTAGCCAGGTTTTCCCCACTTCCCCTGCGCCCCATTGATAATACTCCAGACGTGAATCCAAATACATCTTTGCAAGATAATGCCGCTTCAGATTCCGAAACTGCTTCGGCGAATATCGTGCGTCATTCATCGAAATACGACCCTCGGAATGCCGCCACCAAAGCAGCTCGGCATCAACATTTGCCATCCCAAACCCGGCCTCAGCGAAGCGCATGATCAAATCATAATCCTCCGCCCAACCAAAATCCAGATACCCGCCAACCGCATCAAATGCCTCCCTCCGCATCATGGAAGCCGGATGCGGTATCGGACATTCCACAAACAACTCCCGAAGCACCTCCTCAGGCTCCAGAATCGCGTTAATCCACTCAAAGTAGCGCAGACGTCCCTCGCCTGCTTCTATCCCGGTATGGCTCACCCTAGACCCGCACAGCGCGATCTCAGGATTCGACTGAAGATACCCAGCCTGCCTCGTAAGCCGCTCTGGATTGGCAATATCATCCGAATCCATACGGCATAGATACTCCCCCGAAGCTAATTCAACACCGTGCATCGGAGCTTTTACAATCCCCAAATGTGCCAAGCTCAACACGCGAATGCGCGAATCACGCTGGGCATAACTCTCCAGAACTTCCTCAGTCCTGTCCTTAGACCCGTCATTGACCGCAATCATCTCCCATTCGGAATACGACTGCACCAAAATCGAATCGAGACATTCAGGCAGCGTGTCCACAGAATTCCAGCACGGCATCACTATCGATATCAGGGGTTTCATCAAGTCTGGTTCTGCGCCACATCAAACTGATTCAAGTACGGGAAGATGCTCTCATTGATAAAGTTTCGGCATACCAGCGCATTCCCCGTGAAATCGGAGGCGTCTTTAATTGAAGACTGCTGCGAAGAAAACACGCCCCGTACCTCCACGAACAGCTCTTTCTTGGAATCCTTATAGGGCTCAATTGCTATATACAGAGTCCCTTCATGCTCAGGAGTCGCCGGAAGAACAAACCGAAGACTCCCTGTCGCAACTGGGCGCTGAAAATGATCCGCAATCTTCCCCTCCTGAGCACATGCATGGTCCAGCAGGAACACGCGATTGTCCTCATAGTGCGTCAACCCGAACGTCGTCCGCAGCATTACCGTCTGCGTATGAAACGCTCCTGTCTCAAGATCCCCCAATGCCCGCTCGCCCACAACAGCAATCTTGTTCATAAACTCGCTGAAAGGAATATCTACCCATTCCTCAAGTATCCCGATCCGGTCCGGCACAACCACAACGACCGATTGTGATTTCCCGCCCCGCGTCGAATAAAACTTCGCAAGCGGATTTGTCCCCAACTGACTGTTGTCATACCCAAGACCGGGAACCTGAGTAAGATCATAGTAAAACTTCTGCAGTACCGATTTTTCGAACTTACGCGGTGCATATACCAGCTCGGTAGAAAAATGTATAGGCCTGTCTTCAGATTGCATTGCACACTTCCTTGAATCAAACGAATTCAAAGTATAGGATTTATCCAATTGTAAATCAATTTCAATTCCGTAACCGGAGCCGTCCGATTAGACACATCATTCTTCTCGCTCTAATATCTTTAGTAACTCTCTTTTCCGCACTTGCCGACGCTCAATCGGCCTCGAATGAACTCACCGGATATTGGTATACCGAGGACGACAAGTCAATCGTCCAAATTTCGAAAGCCGCAGGAAAATTCGAGGGCAAGATCATCTGGCTCGAAGAACCCCGCTACGAAAAAGGCGACAAAAATGCCGGCAAGCTAAAATTCGACAGACTCAACCCCACCAAAAAGAA
>DTSJ01000227.1:2511-3105 GCA_012965445.1 Candidatus Hydrogenedentota bacterium | reverse complement strand
CGATTTTGAGAATTGCCGCGGAACTACCCGTACCCAATTCAATCCCAAAGTCGAGATCGAGAGTACCCCCCCCCAAGGGGACTCAAATCCTCTCGCCTGGACCAGTGAGATCACCAATGATATTTATAATTGGATAACAATGACTCTAAACAAGTAGGGTTTTGTAGATGCACTATGAGTACGCTGACTCACCTTGTTGTTACTAAGGAGGATGAATGAACTGTATTCCGCTGAACAGGCGTCATTTTCTGTCGACCGTTGGTCTTGGAATAGCCGCCTCTACGTTTCCGTCTATGACGGCTGAATCACAGACTACCAACAAACGAGATATAGAGTCTTTCGGTTCCGCGTTCAGTAGAGCGGATCTGCCTGATGCCATGACCTTCCTCAACGGCGAGGCGGTGAATACGTCGGATGATTGGAACGCTCGAAGAGCGGAAATCAGGAAACTTTGGTGCGACTATATTATTGGTCACTACCCCGAGGAGGTACCGGCGCTACTCTCGGCAAATGTAGTGAAGGAAACGAGACCCGGGGACGGTTCCATCCGTAAGCGCGTTGTGCTCGGCTTTGATACTCCAAATAGGAAGTCGT
>DTSJ01000227.1:353-2451 GCA_012965445.1 Candidatus Hydrogenedentota bacterium | reverse complement strand
AGCCTCGTCACTATCAACGGGAGCAATGGGGCGAGGAAGCGCTCAAGAGAGGCTATGTCGTGTGCATTTATCCTGGGCTGGATGTGCACCATACAGAGGAAGATTATCCTGGGTATGAGCGTGTCTGGAAAACCTTCCAAGGCGAGTATCCAGAAGCGACCTGGGATTCTTCTCTTGGCATACAGGCGTGGCTTGCTAGTCGAACACTCGATTACCTGCTGGATACGATGTACGAATTGAATATTGATTCGGATGCTGTCGGGATTACGGGTTTTTCCCGGTATGGAAAGCAATCGATCTATGCAGCTGCCTACGATGACCGGTTCAAATGTGTGGTGGCCAGAAGTTCAGGAACGCCGGCGGCGTGTTCCTATCGGTTTTCCGGAAGACAGACTTTCATGGAGTCGGTGTCCCTTGAGGATTGTCCAAAGCCTTGGGTGATAGATGGGGCCAGGCACTTCTATGGCCGTGAACACGAATTGCCCATTGAAGGCAATTCGTTGATGGCATGTATTGCACCGCGGCACCTCATGGTTCATACAGCCTACAATGATGGCAGTGATCCCACCTTCGGTGTTGAGCGTAGTTACTTGAACGCAAAGAAAGCATGGAGGTTTCAGGATAGCGAAAAAAATATTCATCTGAGCTATCGAATGGGAAGTCACGGACCAGTGACGGAAGAACAGGTCAAACACAATCTCAATTACTTCGACATGGCCTTTGGTCGGAGCGAGTCCAGAGAATCGATATTCCCCGAAGAGTTACTTCACGCCTTTGACTGGAAAGCGTGGAAAGCAAAGCAACGAAAATCTGACCTGAACCTGACAGCGCAAACAACGGTTCGAGAAAAAATTGAATGGATGCTTGGCGAGGAGCCCACTTCGATTGAGTATGCTGACGAGTATCACATCAAGACTGGCGAGGAATTAGGGGTTCCCGATTCATCACGGGATCGTTGGAATCCAGGAGGCATCAAGCGAGTTCCCTTCAGTTTTAGCGGGAGAATGCATGGGAACATTTTTTTCGATCCTGAACGCACATCCTACAAGGGTACCGTCATCTGGCTACATCCTTGGAACTATTCTCACGGCAGCAATGAGGGCTACGGTGTTCAGGGGACGACTGTATATTTTCGGCTCGCCCAAGCCGGCTTCAAAGTCGTGATGTATGACCAGTTTGGTTTTGGGGATCACTTGACCGATGCCGTTGGCTTCTATGATAAGCATCCCCACTGGTCCAAGCTGGGCCGGGCTGTATATGATGTGAGTAAGGTGTTCGACTTCCTCGTCGACGGTAAAGGGATCAGTGCGCAGCCAGTTCCGCCGACCGACACAGGGAACATGTATCTGTTCGGATTTGCCTACGGGGGCATGGTCGGACTCTATGCCACAGCGCTTGATGAGCGAATCACGGGCGTCGCCAGCTTTTCTGGATTCACCCCAATGCGGACGGACACCGATGCAAAGTCGACCGGCGGTATACGGCAGTATTGGGAATGGCATGGACTTGTACCAAAACTGGGCTTGTATCATGAAAAGGAAGCTACAATTCCTTACGATTACGAAGATATTCTTAGCCTGATCTCTCCACGCAATTGCCTCATCTATTCGCCTACGCTCGATCGATTCACCCACAATGAAGACGTGAAGGAGTGTTTCAAGAAGGCGAAATCATCTTCGCAAGATGGGGACGCGTTGACGTTCCTGAATCCGAATGACATCTGCAGATTCCAACGTGATCAGCAGGATGCGCTAGTAGGCTGGCTAATGGAAGTCGTGGGCTAGCAGCGAAATGGTCTGCCCCCGTTGATGGTACCAGTTGTTAAGTTAGTATTTCGATGAGTACTTTGGCTTCGAGCAGGGTTTCGAAGATTTCTCCGTTGAGGAGTTCGTCACGCAGTCTTGCGTTAAACGATTCGATGTAGCCGTTTTCCCAGGGACTTCCTGGCTCGATGTAGGCGGTATTGACGTCTACTTTTTCGAGCCAGTTTCGAAGTGGCTCTGCAACGAATTCCGGACCGTTGTCGGAGCGAATGTATTCGGGCGTACCGCGATGCACGAAGAGCTCTGCGAGTCTATCTATCACCATTTTGTGATTC
>DTSJ01000227.1:0-341 GCA_012965445.1 Candidatus Hydrogenedentota bacterium | reverse complement strand
AGCATTCTCGGGTGAATTCATCGATGATGTTGAGCATTCGAATGGGTCGCCCATCGTGCGTGCGCGTAGCCACGAAGTCGTAGCTCCACACGTGGTCTTTATGGGTGGCGGGCAAGCGGACACACGAGCCGTCGTTGAGCCGCAATCGTCGTTTCTTCGGTTGCTTATACGGCACTTTTAGGCCCTCTCTACGCCACAATCGTGCGACGCGCTTATGATTCACTTTCCAGCCATCGCTGCGCAATAAATCGGTGATTGTACGATAGCCATAGCGACCGTACTGCGTCGCCAATCGTATGATTTCATCAACCAGAACAGGCTCAGACAATACTACCTTCCAA
>DTSJ01000226.1 GCA_012965445.1 Candidatus Hydrogenedentota bacterium | reverse complement strand
AGATGATTTTCCGTATGCATGGGTGAGTCGGTCGTAGCGTGTGGCTGAAAATATCTGTTCGAACGCATTGGGTACGCTGAATCGCGGGGCGACTAAGTCGAACTCATCTTCTGAGGGGGCAGCGACTTCCTTAAAGCCCGAAGGCGAGAGAGCGGACACAGACGCCCGGATTCCCGCTTCTTCTTCGGGTGTCAGGTTATCCTCTTCGTAGCCCCATCCCCAAATGCGCAACGCCTTGCGTCGTGATAGCGTATCGACGGCCATCTTCGCCTCCTGTCACAATTTTGGTATACGCGCGAAAAACGTCTGTCTATAAGAGGTCGTTCCTATTGTAAATCGACCTCTGTGACTGATTAGGGAGCACTGCGAACCCACATGTCCGCTTGTACGCTTCTGCCATTGGGTGAGCCGCCACCGACGTACAGTTTGCCTCCGATGATAGCGGCAGCGGGTGAGGAGAGGGGCATGGGCAGTTTTCCGACCAGTTCCCATTGTCCGCCGGGAGAGAGGGCAAGTATGTCCGGGTCGATCTTTTTCGATTCGCCCTTCGCGGTGGTGTGACCGCCGACCATGAAGATGCGGTTGCCGTGTACGAATGTGCCTGCTTCGCCGTGGGAATGTCCCTTCGGCAATGACGGGCCTTCGCTCCATGAGTCGGTTTCAGGGTCGTAGATATCGACGCGGGACTGATCGAGTTGTTCGCTGTCGTGATGGAACTGTCCCCCGATCGCGTAGATCTTTCCCTGGAAAGTAACGCAGGAAAACTGGTTGCGCGGCACGGGCATAGGTGCTGCATTCGCCCATCGTGCAGAACCCTCGGCCCAGTCGTCCAGGTCGAGTACCCAGTGATCAGGGGAGTCGGTGTCGCGATCTGCTTTGAGGCCGCCTATGTAGTGGAGTTTTCGCCCTACGAGCGCGAGGCCTCCTCCACCGCGAGTTTCGGGAAGCAGGGGAGCTGCGGTATAGCGATTCTTATCAACATCGTAGCTCCAGACTTCGGCAATGGTATGGCCTTTGTAGCCGTCCTTGAATCCGCCAGCGAACCAGATAGTTCGACCATCGAGTACCAGATTTATGTGCGAGATCGCACTGGGCAAGTCCTGGATCGGAGTCCAGCTTCCGTCTTTCGGATCGAATATGTGGGACAATTTGCTGGATTTGACCCCCTGCGTGTAGCCGCCGAGAAAGTATAGTTTGTCGTCGAGAACGATCGTGCCGGCTTCCCATTTTTCAACTACCATATCGGGAAGTTTCTTCCATTCGTCCTGGGCATTGGCGTTCTTCGACGCTGTGACCGCGATTCCTATGAGAACCGCGAGAATTGTGTATACCTTCATTGTTATATCCTTCTCGATTCAGATCCAGATCCAGATCCTGTTTTACATTCAATCGATTACTTCAACGCGAAAACCCATATCGAAGCGCCACCAGAGTCGCCCGGCACGCCTTTGGTTCCGCTGTAGGTACGGTAGTGGTTCGTGATATCGCGGACGTGGTTGTTCGTCATCCCGACGACGCACGCGACGTACTGCGTCTCGCCTACTTTGTAGGTGATTACGCTAGAGGTCGGCGCGTCATCCAACTTCGCCTCCCACAGAATCTCGCCGGTTGCATCATCAAAAGCTTTCAGCGAAGGATCGACATCGCCCGTAAACACCACACCGCCCGCCGTCGACAATACGCCTGTCGAAGCGGGAGTTGTCAGATCGGTATTCCACGCCAACTCACCCGTCGCTGCGTCAATGGCTTGTAGACGCCCCATCATACGGTCCTCGAACCCAGGTTGATCGGATCCGGAAAACGCCACCCCGGTCGTCAGCAACCATCCGTTCTTATCCGTTTCGCTAATCGTAAAGCACGACTCCGTAATCGGCACGTACAAATAGTTCGTGTCCGGACTAAACGAAGTCTGCGGCCAACTTCGCGCACCGAAAGGCGTTGGGCAAATCACAGCCGAACGCTCAGGGCTCGGCATCTTCGATGCGTCAATCGTCTTGTAGCCGGTCTCAGGATCTACAGCGCTAATCATATTCTGAACGCCTGTATCCACCGAGAACAGAAATTCGCCCGTCGCGGCATCCAGCGCATCCAGCATCACATTCTTACCGACATTCATAACGACTCTGCGAGGTTTTCCATCAATGGTGATATCCGCAAGCGTACGCTCGAAGGCCCAGTCCATGTCCCATTGATCGTTTTGCGTATGCTGGTAGTACCAGACGAGTTTTCCGGTATCCGCGTCGATCGCCACGGTACAGTTCGTGTACATCGCGTCCGTGTTATGACCCGGTACTTTTTTGTCGACCAGCAGTGGTTTCGTGTCATAGGTCGGCGCGATTCCGTAATAAATCAGATTCGTTGCAGGATCGAAAGTCCCCTGCTGCCATACCGACCCGCCGTTTCGCTTTTCCACGGGCAAATCGTTCCAGGTGTTGCCGCCTGGTTGACCCGGCCACGCGACCGTATTGAAACGCCACGCTTCCTCGCCAGTCTCTCTGTTTAACGCAATTATGTATGAACCTTTAGAAACGCGGAACCCGATGAAACCCTGAATCACCACGTCCCCGGCAATCAAAGGCGCGCTGCGTGTCTGTATCCGACCACGAGTAGCCGATGTACCTCCAATATTCATCGGCTTGTCCCAGACGAGCTCGCCCGTCTTCGCGTTCAGCGCGATCATGTGCAAATCAGATGTCGAGACATAAATTCGATCATCATGAAGTGCCAGTCCCATTTTCTTTGAGGACTCCCTCATTCCCTCACGCGCATACCGCCACAGCACTTCGCCGTTCGTTGCGTCCATCGCGATGACCGTATCGGGGAAGGTATGCAGAAACATCACTCCCCGATACACCAGCGGCATCGGCATGCTTGAGCCGAACAACAGTGGGGCGCGCCAGGCCGGTTGCAAATTTTTGACGGTCTCCTTGTTTATATCCTTCAACGGACTATAGCTCTGCCCATTGTAGGTTCGCCCCCAGTGCATCCAGTCATTCGGAGAAGGATTCTGGAGGACCTCATCGGTCGCCGGTGGAAGACTGCTCAACAACGCCGCCTGCTCCGCGGTTTTTTTCACAGGCACTACTGGATCATAGTCCGCTCCTTC
>DTSJ01000225.1 GCA_012965445.1 Candidatus Hydrogenedentota bacterium | reverse complement strand
TCGGCTGTCGTCCCTACCATGGAGGAGAACTTGCCCGTAATGGTCACGAGCAGGTCCATATGGGTAATGTCGGTTTATGGAAGGACTGGTGCGAATCGGGAGATTCGCGTTCCCGGGGGATGACGGGAATGGAGGGCGTGTTTATGGTATGATTGTTCGCAATTTCACCGATTGGAGGTTGTTTAATGAGGTATGTAGCGATAGGGATGTTTTTTGTTCTTGTGTCGGCGGGGTGTATCCCCACGAGCCAGGAGGCCCCGGAACAAATTATCGGGGATTCGGGCGTGGTTTTCGCCGGGGACCTTGAGGAAAGGTTAGTCGGCGAACTGATATCAATTTTGAAAGAGCCAGAAAGGCATCGGAACAACAATCGGCCCTACGACATTTGTGATGAGTTGGCGGCAATGAGTCCGACGGCGCTTTCACCGATTGTTGAGTTGCTGGGGGCTTCAGATACTAGCCCTGAGACGCAGATTTTCGTTCTTCAATCGATCAATATAAACATGACGGAAGCCTATCTGCCGTTTATAGAGCCGCTTTTGGTTTCTGAGAATGGGGCGACGCGATCCTGTGCGACGACACTTCTGGGCCGTATCGAAACGGAGGCGGTCGTTGCGCTGCTGACGGACTTAAAGGGGGATGCGAATGAACGGGTAGCATTTTCAGCGTGGTCGGGTCTTGCTCAGCAGGGCGTTGAGCCCTATCGGCAGGAGTTTGTTGCATACTATGTAAATCCGGAAGCGAGTGCGACGCAGCGTTCGGAGATCGTGCGTGTGATTGTTACGCGCACGTTGCCGGAGGATATTCCGACATTGTCTTTGGCGGTGAGAGATCATTCTACGAACTCCCGTGTTCGTAGAATGATATCGATCATTTTGGGAAGCATGGGAACGCCTGAGAGCATAGAGGCATTGGAAAAGAGTATGGAGCTTGATTCCGGGTCAGATTATCGTAATCTTGCTGAGTCTGCTATAGCATTGATCACCGAGCGAAACGACGCTTAGAACACTCTAGGCGCGGGGTATTCGGACTTCTCGTCGTTGAGCGGATTGTTTCGTATCGGTCGAATCGGATTATAGCTGTTTGCGTTCCTGCGAAAGGGTATCGGAGGAATAATTCGATGCATCGGAGGTATTGCGGTACAATGGTGCCATGGCATTGACGACCGAAGAATCAGCTCGGCTTCATGAAGAGGCTCGCGAGCTTTACGAAGCCTACGGGGAATTGAAGGCGCAGGTTCGGGCAGATCAATCACGTGCTGAGTTGCAGAACGAATTGGATTCTGTGCGATCGCGGTACACTGTGATCGTGAAAGAGTTGAGCAAGAATGGGGCGTCTCCGATAGAGGAGAACGCCCGGATTCCGAACTTTGATGTGGCCCGTTACCGTGCTCATAAGCCGGCGTCGGATGAATTGGCGCTTGGTGACGGTCATATCGATCGCGTTTTCAGTTTGCTGAGACCGCGTGTAGTGATCACGTTCGTGGCGGCTGCTTTTTGTGCAGTAACGTTGTATCTGATGTCTGACAAGACGATTGGTTTTTTCGTGGTTCCTTCG
This sequence comes from Candidatus Hydrogenedentota bacterium, assembly GCA_012965445.1. Next base: position 9,571 of record DTSJ01000225.1, on the reverse strand, counting down.
TCTTCGATGGAGCCGACGCTGATTCCAGATGACAAGTTGATGACGTTTCGGAAGACGAACTATGAACGGGGCGATGTTGTTGTAATCCGGGACCCTAAAGAAGATGGCGCTTTCCTGGTGAAGCGGATAGTGGCGGTTGGCAATGATGACATCTATATTTTTGAAGGTCGAATTCAGGTAAACAGCAAGCGAGTGCATGAGCCCTATATTAATGAGCCGATGGAGTACGAGTATGGCCCGAAGCGTATTCCTGAGGGGTATATATTTGTTCTGGGAGACAATCGGAATTTCAGCGATGACGGTCACAAGTGGGAAAATGGTGTTGCGGAAGACAAGATTGTTGGGGAAGTGCGGTATATTTACGGGCCACGGGATCGAGCGAGTGCAGTCGCGTCTGGATCGAAATACTTTTCTTCTGCCGGTATATAGCGCGAGTGTAGATAATGCCTGTGTGGGTGTTTCATGAAATCACTGGATCGATATGTACTTAAACAGATTCTGCTGCCATCGCTGCTCGCATTTCTTCTGGCGGCGTTTCTTGGTATTGCCTCGGCGATTCGCGAGCACGCGGACGAGATTCCTCAGGGTTTCTTGACTCCTTCAGATATTGGCTATCTAAGTTTGTTTTTAATGCCCAGTCTGATCACGCTGCTTGTGCCGGTCGCTTTTTTCTTTGGTATATTGATGGCGTTTGGACGCTTGGCGCAGCAAGGGGAAATCACTGCGATGCAGGCGGCGGGGGTTTCGTTGAAGCGATTGGTTCTGCCGTGTGTGCTGCTGGGGGCGGTGCTGAGCGGGGTGTGTTTCGGTGTGCAGGATTTGCTGCAGCCGTGGGGAATGGGCCGGGCTTATAATGTGATCTACAGTGAGTTACCGCGCCGGGCGACGATTGATATGCTGGATGCAGGGGAGCTCCATGAGTATGAGGGGCTGCGGATTTTTTTTGCGCGGAAGGACCCGCAAACGCATACTTTGTACGATTTCGACTTGATTCAACCTGGTGAAGACGGAATTGTGCTTTTTCATGCTGACAAGGCTCAGCTTGTGGGGTCTGACAAGGACTATATGCTGATTCTTACGAAGGGATACAGCATATCGCAGGAGAATATGCGGATGGATTTCGAGTCGATTGAAAAGCCTTTCCCGATTCCGACTACGATTGCTCAAAGGAATTTTACTCGAAACAGTTTGAGTCTTGTGGACACGCTTGAATTTGAGCGTTATATCAGGGCGCATGTGGACGATGGGGAGCAGGGAATCGATCGCAGAGAGCTGCATAAGGTGCGCAGTGTCTTGGCGGAGCGCGTCAACAGTCCTTTTACGCCCGCGGCTATCGCGTTGATTGGCGCTCCTCTCGGGGTGCGGGCACGTCGAAAAGGCAAGACGTCCCTTTTCAGCGTTGGATTCGGAATTATACTTCTTTACTATGCGCTCTTGACCATATCAGCTCCGACTTCTTTGTCTGATTTATCGACGTACGTTTTTCGGGCATGGGTTCCGAATTTGATGCTGGTCGGTCTGGGACTTTTCCTTTTTTTCAGGGCTGATCGGGTATGAAGATACTGGATAAATATCTTGTGCAGCGATTGTTTGCCTTATTTTTGAAAACGTGCATTTCGTTGATTTTGCTTTTTATCGTTATCGATGTCATGACGCATCGTCGGGACGCGATTATGGAGCGGAATGTTCCAGCGATGGTTGTGGTTGAGTATTATGTTTCTCTGGTTCCGATGATTCTGAACGGCTATCAGATCGCGCCGCTTTCGCTGCTAATTTCGGGGCTTCTGGTGTTTGGCACATTCGTGCAGCGCAATGAGTATACGGCGGCGCTTGCGGGGGGAATCGGATTGCGGCGCATCATTTTTGCACCGTTTATTGTAGCGTTGGCTGTTACCGTAGGGATGTTTGTGATCAACGAAGTACTTGGGCCGAAAGCAGCTAAACGGTGTGCGTCCATCGAATCGAACTATTTTGATAAAGTTTATGAAGGCGACGAGCGTGAACGGGCTGGAATATTCTGGCCTGAGCTTGAGGGTGGATGGAAGTGTGACATTCGAACCTTTGATCGCGCTGCGTTGACGGGTGATACGGTTTTTGTATATGCGGTCGAGGATGATCGCCACGAGCAGATAGAAGTGAAACGAATTTACTGGGACCGCGATGAAGGTGTCTGGATGCTTGAGGAAGGTATTTGGACGATATACGATTTCAGTGCGGGGATGAGAGGTCGAACGACAGCGATTACGCAGGTACAGGCTCCATTCAGCGAGTCGCCGGAGTATCTGCTTACGGCTGAAGTGGATACGCAGACGCAAACCATTGGTCAACTTGCGGGATTGATTGAGAAGCACCGTATCCAGAGTCGAACGGTTCGCCGACTGAGGCTCGATATGCACAAGAAAATAGCCGACCCATTGGTCTGCATGTTGTTTATGGCTCTGTCTCTTCCGTTTTCGATTCGGCTGGGTCGCGGGGGGCTTTCTGTCGGTCTTAGTGTTGCAATTTTCGTTGGACTCGGTTATTTGGTCATCTCAGGTATCACCCAATCCCTGGGATACTCGGGGCAATTGTCGCCAATCGCGGCGGCCTGGTTTCCCTTCGGAGCGTATTTTTTTGGATGCTCGGCCCTTTTACTCCGCACACCTACTTGAAATTGGGGTTAATTGCTTTAGTTTCATGGAGTTAGTGAAGGAATAGCTTGCAGGTTGAATCATTGTCTGTTAGACTTTGTTCGTAGAATTAGCATCTTTTTATAGCGAGGGCGTTTAGATGAGAGCACATTTTGGCGGGGCGATCTGCCTTCTGATCCTGAGCAGCAGTTTCACTTATGCGGCACCACGGGCACCGCAGGGGTGGTCGGTACCGCTGGACAATTTGGGAATTAACGGCACAGTTTCCCGGTTGGACGAGCCGCACAATTGGCAGGTCAGGCAAATATCGAGTTTTGATCGGAGCGGTGGAAATAATGACAATCGTTTCGGCGAGCAGGTCTGGAGCGGCGGCGTAGTGTTGGCGGATCTTGAAGGTCCGGGTGTAGTCACGCGCATCTGGACGCGGAATCCGCACGGCACTTTGTTTATTTTTGTGGATGATATTGAGCATCCGATTATTACGACACCTTTCGAAGGGCTTTTCTCTGGTCATGTTGAGTTCGACAGCCCGGCGTTCAATTTGTTCAGTCCTCCTTTTACGAATCAAGGGAGCGGTGGTTATTACAGTTACGTTCCTATTCCTTACGAAAGCCGTTGCCGGATAATGGCGACTGGTGTGGACGACAGCCTGGGGTATCAGGTGACGTATATTGACCTGCCTGCCGGCAGCCCGATTCGGTCATTCGACTTGACGTTGTCAAAGGATGATCGGCATTTTTTCAAGAGGTGGCGCGATGATTGGGAGTCAACGAGCTACCGCTGGAGTGATCGGAAGACGGAAAAGGTTTGGCGATCACGGCACAACTATTATCCTGGGGAGGACTCTCCGCTTGTGCCTCTTGAAGGCTCGGGAGTAATCACCGAGATCGAGATCAACTTGGAATCCTATGATCAGGTTGCTCTGGATGGTGTCTGGATTGCTATATTTTTTGACGGTCAGGAGGACCCGGGGGTATTGGCTCCGATAGGCGATTTTTTTGCTGCGAGTTCGAAAGATGTCGAGGATTACGACAGCGCTGCTCTGGGCCGTATAGAGGGTCGTATGTGGTGTCGTTATCCGATGCCGTATCGTGAGTCGGCAAATATACGCATCATCAACGAAAGTGGTGAGATTGCAGATATTGAGTATTTCGTGACTAGGAGAGAGGGTGAGGTTGAGCATGATAATTATTTCTTTGCCCGTTACAACAGTGGCGTGACGGTTGAGGGGGAGCCTTATGAGGTTGTCTCTATTGATGGCGAAGGGCATTTCGTGGGTTCTTCGATTTCCGCAAGCAATGCAGAGTCCCTAATTATTCTTGAAGGGGATGACAGTTACTCGATTGATGGACGTCCCGGAAGCGATTTCCACGGCACGGGTACGGATGATTATTTTAATGCGGGCTGGTATTTTGCCGAGGGCGCCTCTTCTAATCCGACGAGCGGCGTGACCCTCAAGGAGGCGAGAAAGCCGAATGGTTTTTCTGCGTTCCGGAGCCATTTCACCGAGCCGGTCACGTTTTCAGATTCGTTCGTGTTTAATCTGGAACATGGGCCGAACAATGATAGACCGGGCGTGAACTACACGAGTGTTTCATACTGGTATCAGAACGACAAGGCGCCGGGCCTGAAGGCTATACCGGAAATTGCCGGGGTAGAGCTGACGCACAAATCTACCGACTAGTACTTTCGAAAATCAGATATCCCTCTCAATGCCTTGGGGTTTTGAGAGGGATTTTTTGGGTTATGAAGTCGGCGCGCAGAGAGTCCGTATTGGCTCCGGGTTTCCGATTCGATGGTCTATTCGTCTTTGGGCAGCAGCCACTGGGAATCGTTGAGGGATCTGAGAAACGACATGAGGTCGAGGAGTTCGTCGTCCGTCATGCCTGAGTCGAGGCCTTCGGGCATTATGGAGGTTGGGGAAGTGGTCATGGCTGCGATCATGCTTCGCGGGATGTAGCGTTCTTCTCCGACACCGGTTTTCAGGACGATTCCCTCCGCGGATTCACGGGCGATTATTCCGATGTAGACCTCGTCGTCCGTCGTTTCGACGATGTATGGGGTGAAATCGGGCACAAAGCTTGAACTGGGGAACATGATTGCTTCGAGCAGGTCGTGACCGGAGCGGACGAGGCCAATGGTTGTCAGGTCCGGGCCGAAATTGCCCCCTTCGTTTCCGATTGGATGGCAGGTTGAACATGCGGCTGCTTCTCCGAAGAAGATTCGTCGACCGCGACCGACATCGCCGCGATCCATGTTGGGTTCGAGGCGTGTGAATCGTTCGATGAGTTCAGCGTCGGCATGTTCGAGCTGCGTGTGCAGGGCCTTGGCTTTCTGTTGGACGTTTTCCGAAAATTTCGCGAATACGGACTGGAGTTGGCCGACGTTCACGAAATCGGCAAATGACCCATTGGCCTGTAGCCCGGCGACTAAGGTGATGCCGAGGGCTTCGTCCGATTCGCCCTGGAAGAGATCCAGGATGCTGATTGTCAAGAGCGCATCGGCATTCGGCAGGTAGTCAGATGCGAGGATATTTTTGCGTACTTTACCCAGTTCGGTCGCAGAAAGGAGTCGGGCTGCGGATTGGCGCATCGTCGGCGCGTCTTCGCGGGTCAGCTGATCGAGGAGGTAGTTGTACTGCGCTTCGGTGTATGTATCGAGTCGGGCTGCGCGGGCGGAGAGCGCGGTGAGGCGGAACAGGTCGGATTCTGAGTCGTCTGAGATGATGGTGTCGAGTCCGGTATCGAATTGGTCGAGGCCTCTCGTTCGAATGAGATCGAGGGCGTGCCAGCGAACGGTGCTGTCGGTAGATTCGAGGCTTTGTTCGATACCGTTGTTCCAGTTATCGGGGAGTCGCTCCAGCGTTGTATTTCCGACGATCTCGAGCAGGAACCGCGTGAGATCGGGAGAACTTTCCGTGTCGTTGAGCAGGTCACCGATGAGTTCGCGGCATTTCGACGAATCCATGTAGGCGTGCAGCACTTGGACGGTTCCCCCGGAGGCGGCAAAGGTCGGCGCACGTAGTTCCCGCTCGAGATGTGCCAGGACTTCGTCTGCCCAGTCCGGGTGATGTGAGGATACCCAGAGACCGGTACGGCGGAGATAGGGGTTGTTTGAGGAGAGAAGAGGAATGGTGTGCTGTGCCTGCAGATCGGCGTTATCGATCTGGTCGAGTGCTATTAAGGCCGCGCATCGGACAATGTTGTTTGAATCGGATGCGGACAGTGCTGCAAACAACTCGTCCGAATTTTTTTGTTGTATGAGCGTGTAGATGATTGCGTGTTCGAGAAACGGGTCAGCGGGTGTTTCCAGATTATTGAGTACGGTGAGCGTTTTTCCTGTAACGGAGGGGTCTGGATATTTTGCGAGTGTCGTGAAGACTTCGCGCAATTCGGCTGAAGAACCCTTGGGCAGCAGCGCATAGAGTACCTGCAAGGCTTGAGGGTCCAGTGAATCGCCTGCCGCCTGGATCGCCTTGAGTCGCACGTCGAGAGAGTCGTCTTTCAGTGCATCGAGGATTGCGGCTTTCCTACCTTCACCTATTACCTGGCGCAACCCTGTCAGCGCGAGGAGGCGAACTTGCGGCTCGGCCTTTGCTTTCAGCGCTTCGGCGAGCAGCGGCACGGCGGTTTCGCATTGCGCGATCAGGCCTTGCAATGCGCGATCCTGAACGCGAACGCGAGAGTCATCGAGATCTTCGATTAACTGTTGTGTGGTTCGAGAGGTCCAATCGATTTTGTTTCCCCACGGGTCGCTGTGGGGGGTGGTTGATGTTTTTCGGATTCGGTAGATGGCGCCTTTGATCTGTGGTTTTGCGACCCGGCTGATTGGGCATGCGTCGACGTACCAGGCACCAGTGTCGCTGACGAGGAGGCTGCCGTCGGCGTCTTCGAGTATGTCGGTGGGATAGAAATCGGGGTAGCTGGAGGTCAGGAAATCTTCGTCTTCGGTGCGGAAGGTAGCGCCTTCTCGAATGAGTTTGTGGCGTTGGACTCGATGGGGATTGAACTGGGCGCTGAAGAGGCTTCCCTGGTATTCTGCGCCAAAGCCGCTACTGCGGAAACGTTCGAGGCCTGAGGGTGCGATTCGGGAAAATTCGGTCATTACAGGCATGAAGTCGGGGCTCGTGCGAATGAATTCTTTGACGGCGTCGTGGGGTTTTGGGTATACACCGCCCTGGACGAAATGGAGGAGTGCGTCGCGTTTTCCATGGCGGGGATCGGTGAAGTAGGTCATGGTGCCGATCATTTCGCCGCCGGGGGTGAAGGTCAGCTCGACGGGATTGTCGAAGCCGCCTCCGGCGAAGCGCTCGAGCCCTGTTCCGTCCGGCCAGCACCTCCAGATACGCGCGGCAAGACCTTCGAGGATTTCTCCTTCCTTTGTCTCGATTTTGTATCCGTGGCGCCCGTGGGTGAGATAGAGGCGCCCGTCGGGTCCGAGGAAGGGGCCGTGGAGACTCGCGGTGTTGAAGACGTTCCAACCGGTGAGAAGGACTTCGCGGTGGTCGGAGATACCGTCGCCGTCGTTGTCGTCGAAGCGGAGGAAGTCGGGAGGGCTTGCGACGAAGAGGCTGCCTTGGTGCCAGAGTACGCCCATTGGGAGGCTGAGTTCGGTGGCGAAGATTGTGCGTGTGTCGTAGACGCCGTCGCCGTCGGTATCTTCGAGGCGGAGGATCTGACATTCCGGTTCGGCGGCCATTTCCTTGCCTGAGAGGTCTTTTCCGGTTGATTCGGCGATGAAGAGGCGGCCTTGATCGTCGAAGGCCATGAACATTGGGTATGAGGTGAAATCGGAGCTTGCGGCGAGTTCGACGGTGAAGCCTTCGGGGACGGTGAGGGAATTGAGGACTTCGGGATCTTGAGCAAGGGATGATATGCAGATGGAAAGGGCGAGGATTAGAGTGGCGTTTCGCTGTAGTGGCATTGTGCATCCTTCTGGACAGGTTGAACTGCGATGAATTCATTCTAACAAGGGTGGCTGCGAATACCAACTTGACTGCGCTTGCATCCTGTTGTGTGCCTCCGCTATAAGTAACCGTCGTCCACGGTGACCAAAAAGGGGAGTTCTCTTTTGAATACGTCTGTACTTGCAGTCCTGTCGATTCTTCCGGTGGTGTCGGTTGCGGTATTTCTGGTGGGGCTTAGATGGCCTGCGAGTCGGGCGATGCCGATTTGTTATATCGTGTGCGCTGGACTCGCGCTGTTTGTGTGGAAGGTTCCGGCGATAACTGTTGGGGCTGCTTCGTTGAACGGGGTTGTTGTTGCTGTGAGGCTGCTGTATATCATTTTTGGCGCGATATTGCTGTTGAACACGCTTCAGGAGAGTGGTGGGCTTCGCACGATACGCGCGGGCTTCACGGATGTGTCTTCGGACCGTCGTGTTCAGGTCATCATTATTGCATGGTTGTTCGGCGCGTTTATTGAAGGGGCTGCTGGATTCGGTACGCCGGCGGCGGTTGCAGTGCCACTGCTGGTGGGGCTGGGATTTCCGGCGATGTGCGCTGTTATGGCGGGCATGATCATTCAGAGTACGCCTGTATCATTTGGGGCAGCCGGTACGCCGATTCTGGTCGGTGTGAATGACGGCACGATCAACGACCCTGCAGTGCAGGCCTACGCTGCCGCAAACGGACTCGAGCCTTTCTCCGAATTTCTGGCATTGGTGGGGTCCAAAGTTGCTGTGCTGCATGCGATCTCAGGGATACTTGTTCCGCTCATGGTCATTTGTATGATGACGAAGCTTTACGGGCCGAACCGATCTTTTGCGGAGGGGCTGCGCGCTTGGAAGTTTGCGGTCTTCGCCTCGCTTGCGATGACAATTCCGTATGTGATTGTGGCGTTTCTGTTGGGGCCGGAATTCCCGACGCTGCTTGGCGCACTGATTGGACTGACGGTCGTGGTAACTGCGGCGAGGTACAATTTTCTCACGCCGAAAGATAGTTTCGATTTTGGGGAGAAATCCAGCTGGGATGAAGAATGGACCGGGAGTGTCGAGATTCGCGAGGAGGACTTGGTCGACAACAACATTGGCTTTTTCAGGGCGTGGTCTCCGTATTTTGTGGTGGCTGGACTTCTCGTTGTTACGCGACTTGAGTTCCTTCCGTTCAAGGATTTTCTTAAAGGAATCGCGATACAGGTTCCGGAGCTTTTCGGCACTGCGATCAATGTGAAGGAGGAACCGCTGTATGTGCCGGGTACGACTTTTCTTGTCGCAGTAATCTTTACGTATCTTGTACACAAGATGAATTTTGAATCGGCGAAGCGAGCGGTATCGAAATCGTTCAAAACTACGTTGCAGGCTTCTGTTGCACTCATTTTCACCGTGCCGATGGTACAGGTATTCATCAATTCCGGTGGTGGGGAAGCTGGTTTCGAGCGCATGCCGATTGCGCTGGCAGACGGAGTCGCGGCATTGACGGGGAGTGCGTGGCCTTTGTTTTCTCCCTTTATCGGCGGGCTTGGCGCATTTGTAGCGGGCAGCAATACCGTCAGCAATATGATGTTTTCGGCGTTTCAATTCGGTGTGGGCGAGCGCATTGGTGTTGATCCTTCGTGGATCGTCGCGCTGCAGGCCGTCGGGGGTGCTGCGGGGAACATGATTTGCGTACACAATGTCGTGGCGGCATCGGCGGTCGTGGGATTACTTGGGAAAGAGGGGACGATTATCCGCACGACGGTCTTTCCGTTTATGTATTATGCGCTGCTGGCGGGGTCGGTGGGGTATTCGATAGTGTGGACGAGCCAGAAGGGCCTTTTTAATGTCGGAACCGTTATCGTCGCATTGATCGCAATAACCGTGGTGGTGATTATTTATCGCGGGAGCCGTTCACTGAACTCATCCGATTGAGGAGATCGGCTGAATTCGCTACGGAATCACACAGAATTCACTGTAGGAAATCGAATTTAGCACTATTGTGCCTATGTTTCTCCAATCCTTCCACA
>DTSJ01000224.1 GCA_012965445.1 Candidatus Hydrogenedentota bacterium | reverse complement strand
CTGCTGATTGGCGCTGGAAAACTGCGTCCATTTACGGAGGCGCTGGAGGTGTCTTCGCCGGGTGACAATGCTGCGTGGGGTGAGCAGTATTCCACGGGTATGCTCGATATGTTTCGGAGTGATGGCGAAGTCTACGCGGTTCCTGCTGCTTACGGTGCGTGGGCGTGCTGGTATGACGCGGCTCTTTTTCGAAAGAACGACTGGGAAACGCCTAAGACGTGGGACGAGTTTCTAACGTTATGCGAAGACATAAAGGGGCAGGGCATCGCGCCGATCGCACTGCAAGGGAAGTATTCTGTGTTCTATGCGTGGAACACGTACATTGCGCTGGTGCAGCGCGTGGGGGGATTGCAAGCAATCAATCGAATCAACGCGCTGGAGCCGGGGGCTTTTTCGCACGATGATGTTGTGAAGGCGTCACGGTTGTTTCAGGAGCTTGTGGCTGACTATTTTCAGCCGGGTGCGATGGCGATGAACCACACGGAAAGCCAGTATCAGTTTATCATTGGTAAAACAGCCATGGTCTTTTGCGGGATCTGGCTTGAGAATGAAATGAAGGCGAATATCCCGCCGGGTTTCGAATTGAAAGCGTTCAACCTGCCGGGTAATCCGGACTGGAAAGGCAATCCTGCGCTGGTCCATGGCGAAGGGATGGAGTTTTTGTTCGTGCCTACTGATGCGCGCAATCCGGACATTGCGTTTGAGTTTGCGCGGTATCTAGTTTCTCCGGAAAACGCGCGGGACATGGCTGAATCCATCGGCGTAATTTCTCCGCTTGCTCAAGCGACTCCGCCCGATAGCGTGAGTCCCGCACTTCAGTCTGTGCTGGAAATCATCAATGCGGCTCCGAGTATATTTAATGTGCGGCCTAACATGCTGTTTCCGGCTTGGCGCGCGCAGGTTATGAATGCAGCCATTCAGGGATTGTGTCGCGGGGAACTAACGCCTGAGGAGTTTGGTCGGAGGCTTGATGAAGGGATTGCGCAGTCGATCGAAACGTCTGAACTTGCGATTCCGACTGCGGTGCTTTATGACCCGGAGGCTTTTGGAGAGGCTGTTGATTAACGCGGAACTCAAACAAATGCGATGGGTGTTTCTTGCTCCTTCGCTGCTGCTTTTTACGGCGCTGGTGGCGATTCCGGGGGGGCGCGCGCTTATTTACAGCGTACAGAATTGGGACGGGCTATCGGCTCCGACATGGGCTGGACTTGACAATTTCCGTGCGCTGTTTGCTGACGACTTGTTCCTTGACGCGCTGAAACACAACGTGATACTGATGCTGGGTGCGGGGTCGCTTACGCTTGTTCTTGCCCTGACGTTTGCTGCTCTTGTACACCGGGGCATTCGGGGTGCAGGGTTGTTTCGGGTGGCGTTTTTCTTTCCCAATATTATTGCCGCAGTGGCAGTCGCGATATTGTGGCAGCTTATGTACAGTATTACTGGATTCGGCGTGATTAACGTGGTACTCGCCTGGATGGAGGATACGCTGGCGGTGGGGATTACGTGGAGCGCGGACATTGCGATGAAGGGATTTCTCTATCTTCAACCCGAATCGGCGCACCTGGATTCATTGCGGACGTTCGTTATTACCCTTGCAAACAGCGACAGCCGGCAGTTCGATCTGTTTCCTTTTCCTTTTACGGCCTCGGAAAATCTGATTTACGCGCTCATCCCGATGCTGACGTGGATTTCGGTGGGGTTTTACATGATACTTTTTCTGGCTGCGATGCAGAGTATCCCTGAGGAGTTTTATGAGGCGGCGGACCTCGAGGGGGCGAACAGTCGGCAGCAGTTCTGGCACATTACGCTCCCGCTCATTCGCGAGGTCTTTATCGTGGGAATTGTGTTTTTCATTATCAGCTCAGCAAAATTTTTTGACGCGGTGTGGGTGATTGAGAGTGAATTTCCGAACAATGATTCGCATGTAATGGCGACGGTGCTATATCAGAAAGTTTTTACGGAGTATAACGTGGGCTACGCTGCTGCGGTCGCTGTGGTACTTTTTGGGCTGGTGTTTATCGCGACGCTGGTAACGCTGAATTTTTCGCGCAAGGAGTCGCTTGAATACTGAGTCGACTCGGGATTGAGATGGTGATGTTTCGAAGAATATATATGACTGGGGTATTGCTGGTCCCGGGTTTGTTCGGCTCGGGGGTTTGCTCTTGGGGGGAGACGCCGAATATCGTTTTTATTCTGGCGGACGATATGGGCTACGGAGACGTGCAGGCGCTGAATGCTGATGGAAAAATTCCGACGCCGCATATTGATTCGCTGGTACGGAACGGGATGTCTTTTACGGACGCGCACACGACTTCTGCGGTGTGTACGCCCACGCGGTATGGGTTGTTGACGGGTCGCTACAACTGGCGGACGCGGCTTGAGAAGGGAGTTTTGTGGGGGTATTCGAGGCATTTAGTGGGAGTAAACCGAGCGACAGTAGGCGGTTTCCTGGCGAAACAGGGGTATTCGACGGCGTGTGTTGGGAAGTGGCATTTGGGGATGGATTGGTCGCTGAACGGCGGCGGATTGGCGGATACGGGGGCGGACGGGTGGACGATTGATTATGAGAAGCCGATTGCGAACGGGCCGACGGCGCGGGGCTTTGATTATTTTTTCGGGATCAGTGCTTCCCTGGATATGTACCCGTATGTGTATATTGAGAATGATCGGGTGGCGGGTGTGCCGACGGTTGAGAAGGCTTTTTTTCGACTGGGACCCGCGCATGAGGATTTTGAGGCGGTGGATGTGTTGCCGACTTTGACGGGGAAGGCGACGGCTTATATTGACGAACAGTCGAAATCTGAGAAGCCTTTCTTTTTGTATTTTCCTTTGACTGCGCCGCATACTCCGATTGAGCCGACGGCGGATTGGGATGGAAAAAGCGGGATGAACGGATATGCGGATTTCGTGATGCAGGTGGATGATACGGTAGGTCAGGTGATCGCGGCTTTGAAGCGGAACGGGGTGATGGAGAATACGCTGCTGATTTTTACGAGCGACAACGGGTGTTCGCCAGAAGCGAATTTTCGCGAACTTGCGGAACACGGGCATGACCCAAGTTACGTTTTTCGGGGACACAAGGCGGAAGCACTGATCCCGAAAAAATAATCAAAGCCCCG
>DTSJ01000223.1 GCA_012965445.1 Candidatus Hydrogenedentota bacterium | reverse complement strand
GGCTAGGGTGAGTGCTGCGGCCAGAACGGCCAGGAAGGTGCAGGCTGTTACGGCGAGATCTCCGGAAACTGAGGGGCTATCTTCGGGACGATCGATAATCGCAATTGCCAGACAGTAGACTGCCAGGGCGACGACGAGGGGTACTCCTGTGTCAATTTCAAGAAAGACAGCGGCACCGCCGAGGAGTCCGGCTACTGCGAGCCAAATACGACGATTTGATTTGAGGTGGGCAATAATTGCGAGGGCCATCCATGCATCCAGGGGCGCCCGGAGTACGGAGTGTGAGGGCCATGCCCATCGGATGGTTGACTCAGTATGGTAGGGGCCGAAGAGACTTGCCCAGACGACTGCAAGGGTACCTGCTACTGCGATTAAAAGGTGGACTTTCGAAACGCGCATGAGTGCGTAGAATGCGATGAAGTAGACGCATGCATATAGAACGGCAGCGTGGATAACACTGGTGTAGCCGGGTGAAACGAATTCCCATGCCAAGCCGACGAGAAAGGGATAACCGATACCTTATTGGCAATAGACCTCGGTTCCGAGCGCCATTCCATTTGAATAGGCCCATGCGGCTCCGACGGCGAAATGGTCCCAGTGGAGGTATTCATCGAAAAGGTGGACGGCTTCCGCGAGGGTAGAGGTTGAAGGGACATAGACCGGGGCCGCGACTCCGAAAATTGTACCGATGCCAACGAGGCGCGATATCCAGAGTGAGGCTGCGGACCCTGCTTCGAATAATCGCGGGAGCGAGGCCTTCTCATAGGTGTCGCGGCCTGAAGCGTAGTGGACGGCGATTACGGCGACGGTCAATGCGGCAGGTGCGAGGAGAACCATCAGTTCGAGGATGTTCGGCTGCCATCGGTCGAATGCGGATCTTCGGACGATTTCGGATGAGGCGATAAATGCGAGGCCTGAAAGAAGCGCGGCAAGCAATTGAAGCGTGTAACCGAAGCCCAAGAAGTGTGGTACATCTCGGGGTTGTACGGCATGCAGATGGCGGTTCCACAACATGACGCTGAATGCAATTGTGATGAGTACTGTTATGCACCCCAGTATGAATGCCATCACGTCGTATTCCGGGTGTATCGCGGCAATTCCCATGACGGTAAGCTTGTCCTGAGAGGGCCAATCGGGGAGGGGCCGAGCGTGATTATGAGGATCAGGGTCAATTGAATGCCGAGACTTACACCGAGAGCGGCGGGAGCCAGAAGCGCGCGCCAATACAGGGTGTCGTCAATTCCTTTTGGCGGAATCAATTTGAGACGACTTGGAGTAGGCGGCATGTTTTCTCCTCACCCTGACGAAATATGGGGTAGTGCACGTTAACTGTTTCGCAATTTCAAGAACTCTTCATAGTCGCGAATGTAATCGGATTCGTCGTAGGAATGCGATGCCAGGACCATGAGGACTGAGCCTTTTTCGTAGTGGTACTGTGTGGCCCAGACCATGGGCGGGATATGCAGTCCGATTGTTGGATTGTCTAGTTCAATTTCAGCCCGGTCGGCGCCGTCGTCGACGACGACGGAGATACTACCGTGAACGGCGACGAGGAACTGATGACAGGTGTGATGGGCGTGTTCTCCGCGGACGTATTTGCTGGGTACGTCGTAGACCAGAAAAAAACGTTTCGGATCGAATGGAATTGCTTCGCTAAACTCTCCGACTGAAAGGTTTCCACGCAGATCGACGGCGGTGGTAAGCTGGTGCAGGGTTACGCCGTTGACCGGAATCGTCTGATCTGCTGTGCGTTGCTGTTGGGGCTGTTCATCGACCTTATCGGGTTTCTGAACATCGACGTAACCCACGATGCGGCCTGGATTGCCTTGAATGATTGCAAAGGGCGGTACATTCGCAGTGACGACGGTACCTGCACCGATCATCGCGTATCGGCCTATTTCAATTCCGGGAAGGACGGTACTGTTGGCTCCAATAGAAGCTCCTTTTCGCGCTATGGTCTCGGATACGTGTGTCTGGTAATTCTTGCTGCGGGGGAATCTGTCGTTTGAGAAGGTGGCATTTGGCCCGACGAATACATCGTCTTCGAGTCTTAGACCGTCCCAGAGTTGGACACCGGATTTTACGGTTGTCCGATCACCTATGATGACATCATTTTCGATGAAAACGTGGTCGCAGATATTGCAGTCTGCGCCGATCTTCGCACCTTTCAGTATATGGGTGAATGCCCAGATACGGGTGTCGTCGCCGATGTTTTCTGAGTCGCAGATGGCCTTTGGGTGGAGGTCGTATTTCACGCGGATTGTTCTCCTGAGTATGATTCGACTGACTGTACGATAGAGAGGGGACGCCGCTTGGTGTTTTCAAAGGTTCTCCATACGTAGGCGCCGACGATTCCCAATCCGATGAGTATAAGGCTTGTGCAGAAAAAAATGGAGAGCATGATTGGCGTGTAGCCGGAGACTGTAATCAATCCGCTCGACCATGACAGGAATACAATGGTACCGACGACGAGTGACGTTACCAGACCAAAGAATCCTGTTGCAAACATCAGCATTAGGGGGAGCTTGCTGAACGCGAAGGCGCTATCGAGCATATATGCGATTTTTTTGCGGAAGGTCCATCCGCTTTTCCCCTGGACGCGTTCGATGCGTGTATAGGGAATTTCCTGCTGGCGGTATCCGACCCAGACGAGGAGTCCGACGAGGGAGCTGTTTCGTTCGTCGAGGGAGAGGAGGGTATCGCGCACTCTGCGGCTGCATCCGAAGACATCGATACCGCCTTTGGGCATCTCGGGCTGGACAAAGCGGCAGTAGAGATTCCAGAATATCTGTGCGGTTACTTTGCTGAGGAAGGGGTCCTCGCGCGCGATGCGTCGGCCGAGGACTACATCGCTTTCGTCTGATTCGAGCGCGTTGAAAAATCGGCTAACGAGTTCGCCGGGCTCCTGAAGGTCTGCGGCCATGACGGCGTAGTGTGATGCTTCTACGGCCTCGAGTCCGGCGCGAATGGCTGAGAATGAGCCGAAGTTTCTGGAGAGTACGAGCAGCTGGCTTGGAAACGTTTTATTTGGGAGCATTTCCCTGAGAAGAACGTATGATTGGTCGGGGCTGCCGTCGACTACGAAGACTGCAATGAGCTGATTGTCCATCTCGTTTGAAATAGTGGTGACGACATCG
>DTSJ01000222.1 GCA_012965445.1 Candidatus Hydrogenedentota bacterium | reverse complement strand
CGGAGGAGATATTGAGTCTCGCGCGAATTCTTGTTGTGTCGCGTCCTGGAGAACCTCAGGATATTTCGCAGAGCCTTGAGGGGAAGTATGAACTCGTTCCTTTTGAGGAGTCGGAGGTATCTTCTACTGAGGTCAGGCGCAGGATTGGCGCGGGAGAGTCTCTTGAGGGCCTGGTTCCATCTGGGGTTCTTGCAATCATCGAAGAAAGCAAGATCTATGAGTAGCGCGTTTTCTACGCCTCGCGCTGATGAGTATCTTGCGCTGCTGGAAGAAAGACTCCCAGAGAAGACGTTTCGGCACGTGCAGTCTGTGGCGCGGTTCATGCTGACGTATGCTGAGGAAGCTGGAATCACTGAGGAGCAGGCAGTTGCGGCTGGGCTGCTGCATGATTTGTGCAAGGCGCTTAAAAGGGAAGAGTTGTCGACTCGTGCGGGATTATACGGTATTACCAAACATCTTGATAATCCTAATCTTCTGCATGGCCCGGTAGGTGCTGAGGAGTGCCGTCGTGAGTTGGGGATCGTGGATAAGGATGTTCTGGATGCAATTCGTTTTCATACGACGGGAAGACGGGAATGGGGCGCGGTAGGGTGCGCGTTGTATCTTGCAGATTTCGCGGAGCCACTTCGTACAATTCCTTCGGCTGAAGAGGCGCGTACGATATTGGATTCCGAGGGATATCCGTCTGCACTCCGGTATGCTGCGGTTCAAAAAGAGCGATATGTTCGGGAAAAGTTTGAGCCGGACAGGAATGCGACGGATTTTTTCGAGTGGATAAGGAATCTCGATTAATATGCCAACTGATGCCTTCCAGACCTTAGCCAACCACTATGACCAGATGATGAGTCATGTGGATTACGAGCGCTGGTTGGTGGTGTCTACTATGATTGCCGAATTGTGTCCTGATGAAGATTTCGAGCATCTGGATGTGGGTTGTGGCACCGGGTCACTGGTGAAGCTGCTTCGTGAGCATGGGTGGCGTTCTTATGGCGTTGATTTGTCTTACTCGATGGTGGCGGCTGCCCGAAAAGGTGTGCCGAGGGTACCTATTTTTCAGGCGGACATGACGCGATTGCCCTTTGGGAACTCGTTTCACTTTGTGACCAGCGTATTCGACAGTCTGAATTTTTTATTGGAACTGCGTGAATTTGAGCAGGCATTCCAATCGATACGCGGGTGTATGACAGATGATGGCGTGGTGTATTTTGATGTAATCACAGAGCAGATGGTGCTGGAGCATTACGCTGATCGGGAGTGGGTGGATCGAAACGGATCATCGAAGATGCGTTGGCACGGGGAGTACGATGTTGATCGGCGAGTCATTGAGAACACGATTTGGGTGGACGGGGGCGAGCCTACGGTGGTCCGTGAGCGTGTGTATACCATAGATGAGATTGAGGGGGCTGTTGAGAAGGCGCGGCTGACTATTTTGGGAACTGTGGATACTGAGACCTGGTGCGCGCCGACGGATGATACGCTAAGACTGGACATCGTCGCAAGTGTTCGCGATGATGAGGAAATCGAAGAGAAGTATAGGGATGTTCAACAGGACATTCAGAAATTACTGGATGAACGGGACTAGTGGAGCGGGTGGATTTCGTGGAGGACGGCCATGGTGGCTTTGGATTTATTGAGGACGTAGAAGTGTAGTCCGGGAACGCCGTGATCGTTCAGGTTGCTGGTCTGTTGAATGGCGAATTCGATTCCGATATTGAACTGCGCTTCCTTGTCGTCTTCGTGTTGTTTGAGGCGGGAGGCGAAATCTTCGGGGATGACTGAGGCGCCGAGGGATGTGACGCGTTTGAGTTGACCGAAGCTGGTGACAGGCATGATTCCGGGTACGATCGGGATGGCAATTTCGGCTTCGACACATAGGTCCCGGAATCTGTAGAAGTCTGCGTTGTTGTAGAAGAGCTGGGTTATGATGACATCGGCACCGGCATCGACTTTTCGTTTGAGGTTTTCGATGTCGGCTTGTGCTGAGGGGGCTTCGGGGTGTACTTCGGGATATCCGCCTACGGCGACACCGAGATCGGGGAATTCGGAATTGAGAAAATCAACGAGTTCGTTTGCGTAGGCGAAGCCGCCTTCGGTGACTTGAAAGGATTCCTGTCCTTCGGGGACGTCTCCGCGAATGGCCACGATGTTGGTAACACCTTTGTCGACGATCCTTTGCACGTAGGCGCGAATTTCGTCTGCGGATGCCTGGACGCAGGTGAGGTGGGATGCGACGGGGATATCGGTGAGGGTCAGAACGTCTTCGATGGTAGTGAGTGTGCGGTCACGGGTGCTGCCGCCTGCTCCATATGTGCAGGTAATGAAGTGGGGTTTGTAGGCGAGGAGGCGGGTGAGGTGTTCGTTGAGCTTGGTGAGTCCATCGTCCGTCTTAGGGGGAAAGAGTTCATAGGAGAGTACGAAATCGTTTTGCTTGTAAATTTCTGCTATGTGCATAGAGACCTTTTGTGTGGCTAGCGGCATCATCAGGTTTTGTAGCATAGTATTTTTCCTGTTTTGTATGCAATGTTTGTTCAGTGGAGTCCCGTCTCAATGGAATTTGGTTATTGGTACGAGTAACCCTTCGTGTGAAAGAGGGGACTTGTAGAGACGGTGAATTATACTATTGTGAGGCGAGTTTGTGGGCAATTTTATGAATTTAGTATGATGTGCCGCTTGTTGTAATTGGGAGAATATAAGGATCTATCGTGAATTTTTTGGACGCTATACGTTCTCAGGTGATTGTGCTGGACGGTGCCATGGGGACTATGATTCAGGATCTGGATTTGACGGATCTGGATTTCGGGGGTGGTGATTTCCGGATGCTGGGGGATCTTTTGTCTTTTTCGAACCCGGAATCGATTGAAGATATCCATTTCAGGTATTACCAGAGCGGGGCGAACGGAGTTGAGACGAACACTTTCGGAGCGTCGCCGTTTCGGTTGAGCGAATATGACTTTTCCACGCTTGACCTTGGGAAGTTCAAGGCGCTACCTGAGGGGCTGGACATAAATTCGGCTTCTTACGAGGCGTTGGCATACGCATTGAGCAAGACGGGCGCTGAGCTGGCGGTGAAGGCGCGTGAACGGTATCGGGGGTCAGAGGAGTATGATGGTCGGCCTTTGTTTGTGATTGGTTCGATTGG
>DTSJ01000221.1 GCA_012965445.1 Candidatus Hydrogenedentota bacterium | reverse complement strand
TCCTCCCAGACGTTCGCTGCATCGGATGACCATGAAGTTCGATTCGAATTTCGCCCGTGGCGCGTTTACGTTGGTGTCGGCACAACGTTTGTTACGCTGGTCTTCGTGATCCCTGCGATATTCTGGCGTTTCGGCAGAATATCGGACATTGAAGGTTCCGTGTCATCGTGAACACCGTGTTATTGTCGGCTGATACGCGGGAACGTGTGCGGCGTATTTGTATAGCGACTGTAAACGTGAGATACTACACCCTACGTATTGGCCTAGCCAATGCGCACAATCCGATGTTTTTCTTCGTTAAACGAAAAATTGCGGATCCAACCTAAAGAGAGCGATACTCGCATGAGCGACCTAAGTACGACCTACCGAGATCTCGATGCACATGATTACTTGGATACGCATGTTCAGGATGAACATCATGCGCTCATGATGAACCATTTGCTTCGAGACGTATTCGGGGTCTGTGAAAACGAGCGTGTGCTGGAAGTAGGCGCTGGGAGCGGGCGATATACCGAACTTCTATTGGAGCGCGGCTATCAAGTCATTGCGACCGAGCCAGATCCTGTGATGTATAACAGATTGATCGAACGGCTCCCAGATTGCAGCGCACTTACACCCCAATGCGCGGGCGTCGAAGAGTTGGTGGAACAGTATTCCGATGTTTCTCCGCTCTGCGGGTTTCACGTACTGCATCATTTAGACGAAAAATCCCTGGATCATCTGCGCTCGGCCATCGAAGGTATTGCAGCGGCCAACGAGTCTTTTCGAGGCTGGTTCTTTCTGGAACCCAATCCCTTAAACCCGATGTATCCCGTCCAAATTGCGCTCACATCTGGAATGAGTTTCTCCGAAGAATCCAAAATGTGGCGACCCGGAATGCGGAATCGATTGGCCCCAGAAGAAAACGGCAAGGTTCGCATGGGCAACATCGGCCTCTTTCCCCCTCGAAAAAGCCTGGAATCCATTCCTTCTTGGCTTGTTAAACGGGGCACCGCGATGGGACGAGCCCGGTTGCCATGGAGTGCTTATACGGTCTACGGAGGGAAGTATGGCTAATTCTATGTTGCATACAATAAGTACGCCGTGCCGATGAATTCTCCCGACAACGACATTGTCGTGATCGTGCCTGTATACAACGATGCAGCAAGCCTCGATATATTGGTTAGAGAACTCGATGACACCTTGTCCAATTGCGGATCGCCAATTACGATAGTGGCAGTGGACGATGGCTCTGTCGAACCGGTGGTGTTAAACACAAAGGGCTGGAACGCACAATGCATCCGTGAAATCCGCTGCCTTCGATTACGGGGAAACATGGGGCATCAACGGGCAATTGCTATCGGATTGAGCTATGTTCATCAACACATTGCCTGCGAAGCCGTGCTTGTTATGGATGCGGATGGTGAAGACACCCCTGCGGATGCGGCTCGACTCGTTGAACGTATTCGCGATTTGCAGCACTCCTCCATCGTCTTTGCCGAACGAACGAAGCGGTCTGAGGGACTCACTTTTCTCTTGTTTTACACGCTGTACAAAGGGTTGATGCGTGTTTTGACCGGCCATTCGGTGCGCGTCGGTAACTTCAGCATAATTCCCTTCACTCAGCTCGATCGTTTGGTCATCCGCCCCGAATTATGGACTCATTATGCCGCAACAGTATACCTCGTACGCACACCTCGGGATCTGATTCCAACCAAGCGCGGCACCCGATGGGCTGGCAAACCGACGATGAATTATATCGCTCTGGTGACGCACGGCCTTAGTGCCGTTTCAGTGTTCGGTGCCATAGTGGGCGTACGGATGACGATACTCTGTATAGGTGCATCCTTAATCAGCGTAATTTCCTGGCTTACTTACATCGGTTTCGCTAGCGATGAAGTGACTAACGAATCTCTCATCTCGGGGACGGGGATGACCTTCCTGTTTTGTTCACAAATGTTGATCGCATCATTTTCTTTCGTTTCCTTTATTATTGGTAATTCTGACAAGTCAAACATTACGTCGTCGCGCGACTATGCAATCTACATCGCCGATACGCTCAGTCTCTATTCCGAGAAGGATTGAATGAGGCCATGAAAACAGAACTCGACTTATTTGAGAACGCAACCAATTGGAAGTCCTACTGGGCTTCATTTCTCTCCGAGTTCATACACGGTGACGTCCTCGAAGTCGGTGCAGGCACCGGAGGAAATCTTCGACACCTCTACCGCCCCACGGTTGATTCCTGGGTCTGCGTTGAGCCTGATTCCGAACTCATCGCTTCACTTCAAACCTCAATCGACGGCCTGGCAGCAGAGTTTTCGGGACATATCGTGCACGGAACCATTCGGGATCTGCCGGACGCCGCACTCTTCGATGCGATTTTCTACATCGATGTGATTGAACACATCGAAGATGATCGAGAGGAACTCGAACTCGCGGCCCGCCGACTTAAACCCGGCGGTCAACTCATTATACTTGTGCCAGCACACAATTGGCTCTTTAGCCCCTTTGACGCCTCTATGGGCCATTACCGACGCTACACCCAACGCTCTTTACGAGACGTCATCCCGACGCATCTTGTGAGGAAGCAACTAATCTATTTGGATTCAGTCGGTATGCTAGCGTCCCTGGCAAACCGACTCATCCTTCGAAGTTCAACACCGACTGCGAAACAGATCAATACCTGGGACAAACGCATCGTCCCAGTATCCAAGATTATTGACCCGATCACGGGACACCGACTCGGTAAAACCGTCGTGGGCATTTGGGAAAACATACCTTAGTACGAGGATATTTTTATTATGGCCGCGTACGGTTCAGTATGATTATGAGCGTAGCTTGTGGCGAAAATAGAACGAGTGAACGTCAATAGCAACAAGAAAATATTGAAGGATTGCGGATCTCCTCCCCCATTTGGTTCGAAAAACGGAAAACAGACTGAACGGCGAAACTCCCGTCTCCTTAACTCTTTGAAATCAAACTGGATTTGCACTTGACGTTGCCTTTGAGGGTGGTATTTTTATAGCGCGCAGCTTTTGGTTAGTATTAATGCACTATTTTCAAATTCTCGCCGAACTATAGATTTGCGGGTGAAATAGCGGAATTCGCAATCATATTCAGGATTTTCACCATACTTCAGTACACATTTCGAAGATATTTTGAACTAGGCTGAGTTTTTTGACCCTACGCCGTTATGGTACCTGCTGGAACTCATGAGATCCGATTCGAATTTCGCCCATGGTGTCGGTGCTATGATATCGATGTTTACACTGGTCTTCGTCATAATAGTCATGCTTTGGTGTTTCGGCACGACAACTTCCGATGAAAGTTCATCGGCACCCTGAACATAGTGTCATTTGATCATTGGTCCGAATACATACCGGTTATTTTGTCAAATATATCATCCGCGACGGTGTGTATGCCTTCTTCGTTCATGTGTCCCCACGCATCGACGTATAAATGGGAGGGTATCGGAGTTGGAGGCCAATAGAAGAGTGCGTTCGAATCTTGTTTCAGGTACTTTTCGAGAAAACGATAGTTCTCGTCAACGTGCATTTGGAGTCCCAGTTCAGCTTGCATCGTATCGTCCAGGCCTACCGGATAGAACAGGATTTGTATGTGATGTTTTTTTGCGAGACGGATGATCCCGTCGTACAACGGTAGTATCATGTGATCCTCTTGAATGAGCAACTCGTATCCCGACGGCTCGCGAGAGATGGAATTGTCTGTATTCTCCGGCATGACTTCCCAGTCGTCCGGTTGGAGATGAGGGTGGTTCTCCAAGTAGAAATCATACTGGACTTGAAGCTCGTTCTTTGTACCGTTTGCCAGGGGTGCTATGCGACTATCAAAAAAGTGAGCGTCCGCCTTTTGCAGCAAGAGATTTTCCCATTCGAATTGGCGGTCGGCAACCTTTATCGATAGGGCACGGGGAATCTCACTCCATTGTAGATATTGGTTGAAGGTGTCGATACGATTGTGTTCTTGACGCATGAGATAATCGGTGAAGAGCCGCAGATGAACAGGTATAACGACTATGTCGGGCTGCTCGACGGATAGCCTGTTCATGAGCAGATAGTACTCTCTTGGCCCCATACCGAAGAATGATACCCCATAGATTTCAAGCGTTTCTGATTGATCGTTTTCATGACGGTATTTGAATCGGGGCATAAACCGGTCGACTAGTTCGAACCTGTGGGTAGAATCGCCCAGGACGCATACAGAGTAGTTGTCTTTTCTTTTATTGCGGTGTGCGCTGGATTCCAGAAATTGGTCGAATTTTTCTCGTTCGGAAACGCCCGGTTGAGTTTTTTGACCCAACTGAGTCAGGCACTGAGTTGATGAATGGAAACTGAATGTTAGTGCAAAAGCGATTGTCGCGATCATTGATGATAAGGTGAGAACTGGGTGAAGGTATTTTTGTCTCAAGAGACGAGGAGATGCGAAACTCCTGAGAAAGAGGATGAGGCCAGTGAGTGTCCAGATGAGGAGGCATTTGGCTGGTGTCGTGGGCAGCTTTTTCTCCCAATAAATTGTATATTCGTAGGTACTGACGAGTCTTCCCGATATTTCCAGTCTATTTAGACCCGGAGGAAATTTGAGTTGGAGTGACGAATATGCTCCAGTTTGATCAGAATGACAGAAGGCGATTTCGGAGACTTTTTTATCGTTTACTGTGAGTGTTTTTGGCGCATGGGCTCTTTCATTTTCGCGTACATACCCTGTGATTCGACCGATAAAACCATCGGGAAAGTCCGTTTCGAGTATGAGGGTGTGCTGACTGAGATTCCTCTCGCGCTGCATCGTGTAGGTATAAGGGAAGTCGCTGTCCTGTACCGATGTTTTTTCCATCAAGGAAAGACGCGGTACAGTTAGGCTTCCGAGAGATTCGTATGCGGGAAGAATTCGATCTACTATCCAGGGCGAAGCCAGAAAAAGGCATAGGACAAGTATTTGGTATAGGCGTTTATCGAGTTTATGCGGATTCTTTTTTTTCATTGTTAGAATTGGAAATAGATAAAGTTTTGTGCTTCTTTAGTATAAATCCAGATTCCGAGAACGACGACGGCGTAGACCAACCCTCGAAATTCCGGCCACATATCGTCCCATAGCTGTTGGAGTGATTTTGATCCGCCCAATATATGCGAAATAGCTCCTAAAATGAAAATGACGAGAATCCCGATGGGTATGGCGTAGGTTTTCGATGTGTGGTCGAAGAGCCCGGATAGCAGCACTGGGATTGCCCCGAAGGATTCAGAGCGAAAAAACAGAAAGCCGATGCACAGTAGATGGAAAGTAGCAATGCGTGCGATCCAATCGGGTATTTCCATAAGCTTGTGTTCGCGGAAGAGAATACGATGAACAATCAGCCAGAGACCATGAAATGCTCCCCAGATGAATATGCCCCATGATGCGCCATGCCAAATCCCTCCCAACATCATAGTCAGAAAGAGGTTTCGATAGACTTTTAGATTGCTGCTGCTTTTCGAGCCTCCCAGGGTGAAGTAGAGATAATCGCGGAGCCATGTTGAAAGGCTTATATGCCAACGGTTCCAGTATTCGGAGGGATTACGGGCCAGGTAGGGTAGGTCGAAGTTTTTGGGTATATTGAATCCCATCAATTTTCCGAGCCCGATGGCGATATCTGAATAGCCGCTGAAATCGAAGTAAATCTGGTAGGTGTATGCGTATAGGGCGAACCAGATGTTGACGGCGCCGAAATCGTCTGGAGCGGCAAATACTACATCGACGTATAGGGCGAGGGTATCGGCGAAGATAATTTTCTTCGCGAGTCCTCTCAGGATGTAGGTGATACCGTCGTTCACCTGACCCGCGTCAATAGTTCTTTTGGTCAGCAGTTGGGGTAGGAATTGAGCGGATCTGAGAATGGGACCAGCGATTAACTGTGGAAAAAACGTCACGTACAATGCGAAATCTATGAAATTCTGAGTACGAAGTTCATTATTTCGGTAGACATCTATTGTGTAACTCATCGACTGGAAGGTGTAGAAAGATATGCCGATAGGCAGCACCAACTCGTCGAGCCAAACGGGGTATTGGATACCAGTCGGGAAAAGGGGCCATATCTGGGAGAGGAGGAAGTCTGCGTATTTGAAGAAAAATAGTACGCCTAGATTTACCGTGCAGCTGATGGCTACCCAGAGTTTCTTTTTTTTTCGTGCTGGATGCGTCGACGATTCGTTTTGCTGCGACGTAATCGAGAACGGTGGAACCCCAAATAAGAAACACGAGAACGGGGTTCCATGCCATGTAGAAGAGGTAACTGGCAGCGAGGAGATATGCTTTGCAGAGTGCCCATTTTCCTTTTATCAGCAGAAAACCGAGGTAGAATGCGGCAAAGAAAAGGATAAACTCTACGGAGTTAAACAGCATCGACTGGCTTTGCCTCGTAGTGATTCGGTTGCGCGGTGCGTGTGCAGCTTTTCTCCATAGGCTGTCATAGTAAAGGTTGTTTTCCCGGAACGATTTAATCGAGCAGGTTAATCAGAGAATGGGGTTTGAATTTGGACGTTTAGTCGGCATTATGCCATTTCACATTCGTCTTCGCAAGAAGCGGTCGGATTGTTTGGAGTTTTGGCGGTGACCCGAATAGAAGCATCGAGGGCCGACTGGGTCTATAACAGGCCGTTTTTTTTGATGAACCCGGATAGAATATTGGAGATTTTCAAAAGTCCTGCTTTAGAGAGATGGGTACCGTCATCGTTGTAGTCGTCATCGGTAAGGTTATATGCCTCAGGCGAGTCCATCCATAGAGTATGAACGTTCTCGCGGTCTATTGAATCGACAAATAGTTTCAGTCTTTTTTCGCTTTCTCTGAATTGAGGGTCGTCTTGTATTATGTGTTCGATATCTGCGCGAAACGGGGGGCGGATCAGGATAATATTTGCTTCGTCCGAAACGGCATCGAAGACGGCGTACAGCGAACGGGCCTGAACTTCCAGGAAGTCTTCTTTCGGGAACTCGGAGTTCAGGGCTCTTTGCGTCAGTTCGAACTGGGTCAATTGACCTAGATCTTTTCTGATATTGGAGACGGCGTTCATGAGTAACTCCCGATTGTAGGCGAGAACCTGCTCGTGAGTGTAGCGCAATCCGATACGCCACTCGTTGATTTTGAATCGCATAGAGTGGAAGGGAAAGACTGTATCGGCCACCGCGAACACGCGTGTGGGGAGATCGTTGATTAAGAGTTTTTCGTTGAGCGCGGCATATCGAAAGAACATAGCGCTATTCTGGGTGAAGTATTTGTTCTTGTGTAATTGAACGGGTAATACGTCGATTATTATGAGGTCACAGTGATTGAGGATGTCGGGATTTCGTTTGATGAAGGTGTGGATACTGAAGAAGGTGTTGAGGGGCCTTGAAAGATTTGAAACATCTTCTTTTTTGATGTCCAGATTACGAGTGAACTGAGCGATGGGCATTGACTGAGTTCTTGAGCTACCGATGAGGAGTATTCTGGGTTCATTCATATTTTTGCGATGCAGATGTTCCCATGTCAGGGTATATACGTCGTATTCGGTTATGGCTAAGGGGTACAAGGGGTCTGGATTGAGTAATAGAACGATTCGGACTATGATCAGAATAATCACAGTTCCGCAAAAGGATTTTGTTGGGAACGGAAATGAGTCGAGTGTTTTAGAACTGGAAGTAGATGAATGATTCATTTGAGCCCTCCCTGACCAATGCCAAGATTAGCATGGCAGTGGAGTACGCCGCGGTTCGCGCCCACCAAGGGCTTTTTTCCGAGAAGGGTAATTCAGCATCTTTGTGCCAGCATTTCAAATCGATCAGGAGGAGTATTGCGGAGTAGAAAATGAGGGCGTCAATCATGCCGAGTTGAAGCATGGTAGCGAAGCTGGAGGGGGTCAGGGTAACGATTCGTTCGATGTAGAGTTGTGTGGCGGCGAAGTCTGTTGCTCGGAATGGAATCCATGTGATGCAGACGAGGTTGAAGGTGATGAATGCCCAGAACAGATGGGCGGTGAGGGGTAGTATTTTGCGTGGTGGCTTGAGGGCTTCAATTTTTGCGTCGCGTGTCCATAGTTTGTGCAGGGAGAGGTATATTCCGTGGAGTCCTCCCCAGAGTATGAAGTTCCATCCTGCGCCGTGCCAGAGTCCGCCGAGGAGCATGGTGATCATGAGGTTTCGGTATTGGGCGAGGGTACCTTTTCTGTTTCCGCCGAGGGGGATGTAGAGGTAGTCTCGGAGCCAGGTTGAGAGGGATATGTGCCATCGCCGCCAGAATTCGGTGATGTTTCTTGCGAGGTAGGGCTGCTTGAAGTTGACCATGAGTTCGATTCCGAAGAGTCTGCTGATGCCTCGGGCGATGTCGCTGTAGCCGGAGAAGTCTCCGTATATTTGGAGTGCGAAGCAGTAGACGCCGAGAATGAGGGTGACTGAGCCGTAGGCTTGGGGGGTGTCGAAGATGTTGGTGACGATGGGGGCCATGCTGTCGGCGATGGCGACTTTTTTGAGGTATCCCCATAGGATGAGCTGGATACCTGAGTAGAAGGCGTCTTTTGAAACGGAGCGTGGCTTTTGAATTTGGGGGAGGAGGCGTTGGGCGCGTTCGATGGGGCCTGCGACGAGTTGTGGGAAGTAGGATACGTATACGGCGTAGTCGATGATGTTGTCGATGGCGGATTGTTTTTTTCGGTAGACGTCTATGGTGTATGCCATGGTCTGGAAGGTGTAGAAGCTGATGCCGACGGGGAGGATGATGTGGAGTGTGGTGAATGAGGGGTTCATGCCTGCGGCTTGGAGGAGTTGGGTGGTGGAATCGATGAAGAAGTTGAAGTATTTGAAGAATCCGAGGATTCCGAGGTTTGCGCAGAGGCTGATAATGAGGAGTCGTTTACGGGTTGCTTCGACGGTGCTTTTCTCTATTCTTCGTGCGACGGAGAAATCGATGATGGTTGAGAGCCAGAGGAGAATGAGGAATCGCCAGTCCCAGAATCCGTAGAAGGTGTAGCTGGCAATGAGGAGGAAGGGGTTTTGGGCTTTGAATTTGAGGGAATAGTAGATGGGGAGGACGAGGAGAATGAATGCGATGAATGTCCATGAATTGAAGAGCATAGTTTAGGAAACGGGGCCTTTTTGGAGATAGTCGGCATTGGGTTGTTACGATGGATAAGTGTTGCAGAATTTATCGGCGTGTTCAAGCTGGGTGTGAACTGGAGAGATGATGAATCAGGTATTGCGGGGATTGACGACTAGAGTTAAAAACCCGCTTCAAAGATTTCGATTGATCTTTGAAGTCGCTCGTGCTACTTTCAGCGCAAAGTACGGTCAGGGTCGTCACGGATCGCGGTCGGTGAGGTGGTCACGATTCTGAATTCTGTACCGGAACCGATTTTGTTTTACTAGACAAGGATTTCGGATGACCCGATTTCGTGGGAATAGGGTGTTGGCAGACGTTTCTGTATTAGCGTTCTGCGCCATCTTAATATATTTTGAACAGATATTTAGTGGAACGAGACTCGGCTACAGTCGCGGAATACTGAACGACCTTTTTTTGATCACCTGGCCGACGCTCGAGTATACAGCGCAACGATTGCTCGACGGCGAGTTACCGCTGTGGAACCCGTATTGGTTTGGCGGAATGCCCAATCTTGCGGTACCCAGCAGCATGGCGTTATACCCGACGACGGTTTTGTTCGGTATCCTTCCTTTTCACGAGGCTTACAAGGTGGTCGGCATATTCCATTCGTTTTTGGGCGCCGTTTTCTGTTACATGCTTGGCAGGCACATTTCACAGTACAGGAGTGTCGCTATTATCTGCGGATTCCAGTTCTTCATTCTTCACATCGTTCATGCAGTTGTGGGTGTAACGGGTGTTCTTCTTCTCGGGCACATATGGACTACGCAAACGGCAGCGTGGGCTCCACTGGGATTTCTTGCCCTGCTTCATCTTCTGGACAGGTGGAGCCACGGTTGGGGGATCATTTTTGTGGGCGCGCTCGTGATGAGTCTGCTCGCTGGCGACCCTCAGACATTTAGCTACATATTGCTTTGGTACGGCGGCTACACCACTGTGTTTTTGGTCTACGATCTTGTTTTCGGAGACGGAGACTTGCGACGGACTCTTGTTAGAGGAACAAGTATCGTCGGCTGCCTTTTATTGATGATTCTTATGTGTTCCGTAATTGTCTTGCCGATGGGGGAGTTTCTAAACGAATCGATACGCAAAAATGGGTTCACGTATCAAGAAGTAACCGGGCCTTTCTCCGGCGAAAATTTTCGCTTTTATCTGAATATCCTTACGACTCACCGACCTCTGATGTTCGTAACGGGAAAAGTAGTCCTTGCTTTGGCCTTTACGGCCATTGTTTCCCGAAAGCGAAAGATGACAGTAGCTCTGATGGTTACCGGGACGGCCTGCGCAATCTATAGCCTTATGCCGAGATGGTTGTTCGAGGGTGTAGTTCAACATCTTCCAATGTACGGTAATCAGAGCGTCCCGCTACGCGCGGCAATGAGTGTAGGGTTCATCTTCATCGTGATTACCGGCCTTGGTGTCCACACGCTCATTGACCGAAACAGAACGAGCGATGGGGGCTCCACACACTGGATCGGATTTGCGTGCATCCTCACGGTGCTTTCGATATGCCCTTTTTTCTTCGAATCGGAGATTGCTCCGCTGAATCTCGCTGCTTCGATTGTTTGTGTGTTGGGCGCCGTGGTGTTTTGGAGGATACCTCGAATCGCTTTTATGGCGGCGCCAATGCTCATCACACTCGTGGTCATTCCGGGTATCTTCGTTGCCCGCGATATAGCTCAAATTGGTCACGTGACTCGAAACGAGTCTCCGGAGGAGTTTGCGACGTTCGTTGACTCCGATCCGGATTTGGTTCGAACGGCGATATTTATGAATCGCAGCAGCCTGAATTTACGTAAAGATCCGGCGAAAGTTCAAGGACTTGCTCTTCGTCATCGAAGCCGCTCAATAGGAGGCCATCACTCACTTGTTAGTCATAGATACGCGCGCTTCCTCAGCGAAATTTCGGGATTCGAGTTTGTCCGCTATGATGGCGACGGACGCTTGGATCTGGATAGATCGCTGTATATCGGTGGTGATTGGCTGACAGTTTCCTCTGCGAAGGTGCTTGATCTGCTCAATGTTAAGTATCTGGTTACGTTCGCCCCGCCGCTTTCTGCACTCGAGAGCAATCCTCGTTTCAGAAGATTCGAGCAGGG
>DTSJ01000220.1 GCA_012965445.1 Candidatus Hydrogenedentota bacterium | reverse complement strand
GATACAGGCTGGACTTTCTATGCGCCGCTCAGCACGCAATACTCCAATTCGCAGGTATTCCTGGCAACGCTCGCGGCATTCTTCGCAGGGTTCTCCTCCATTCTGACGGGCGTAAACTTTATTGCCACAGTTCACAAAATGCGCGCGCCGGGGCTGACCTGGTTCCGCCTTCCGTTGTTCGTATGGGCGCAGTATGCCACGGGTCTTATTATGATGCTGGGCACACCGGTTATCGCGATTACGGTGTTCCTGATTTTCTTTGAGCGCGTAACAGGCATTGGAATCTTTGATCCGGCAATGGGCGGGGATCCGGTACTGTTTCAGCATATGTTCTGGTTCTACTCCCATCCCGCTGTGTACATCATGATCCTTCCTGGATTCGGCGTCATTAGTGAAGTGATAGCCTGTTTCTCGAAAAACCGAATATTCGGATACGAATTTATCGCATTTTCCAGTCTGTCGATTGCGATCCTCGGCTTCTTCGTGTGGGGACACCACATGTACGTGACCGGGCAGTCATTTTACACAGGCGTCGTCTTCTCGTTTCTGACCTTTATGGTTGCCGTGCCGTCGGCGATTAAAGTGTTCAACTGGACCGCAACATTCTGGGGCGGCAATGTGACTTTCGAAGCTCCGATGCTGTATGCGATGGGCTTTATGGGTCTGTTTCTGGTTGGTGGATTGACCGGACTGTTCCTTGCAGCAATGGGGATGGATGTTCCCCTGCACGATACCTATTTCGTCGTCGCCCACTTCCATTACGTAATGGTGGGCGGCATGGTGATGGCATTTATGAGCGGCGTTCATTTCTGGTGGCCCAAAATGACGGGACGGATGTATCCGGAAAGTTGTGGTAAGATTTCCGCGGGCCTCATTTTCTTCGGATTCAATGCAACCTTCTTTCCGCAGTTTATCCTGGGCTGGCTGGGCATGCCGCGGCGGTATCACTCCTATCCCCCGGAATGGGCCGCACTGAATGTGATGTCCACCGCTGGAGCCACGCTGTTGGGATTCGGTTTTACGTTCGCGATCGGATACTTCGTATGGTCACTGTTCTGGGGCAGAAAAGCACCTGCGAACCCTTGGGGCGCTAAAGGCCTTGAATGGGAAGAGTGTACTTCACCGCCTCATCCTCACAACTTCCACGAAATACCCATTGTGACTGAAGAAGCCTACGCCTATACGGGTAAGGAGACCATGGATGTCTGATGTAAACATGGGGCCGGCAGAGCCCATTGTTTCCGATCACTTCGTAAGCCGGGAACAACAGAACGAAGCCAGCCACATCGGCATGTGGCTCTTCCTCGCGCAGGAAGCCATGTTCTTTGGTGGATTGTTCGTTGCTTATGCCGTCTATCGCTATAAATTCCCGGAAGTCTGGGAACAAGGAAGCGCGCAGCTCGATTTCAAAATCGGTACGTTCAATACTGTGGTGCTGCTTCTAAGTAGTGTGACCATGGCAATGTGTGTACGCAGTACCATGATTGGTAAATGGAAAGCACAATTGGCTTATCTGGCCGCGACCATGGCTCTTGGCTTGGCGTTCATCGGCATCAAATACTTTGAGTATAAGGCTAAATGGGACCACGGGTTGGTGCCTAATTTCAATTGGGATCTGGAACTACAATCTCATTTGGATCACCCAATTGATCCCGTTAAGGGCGAATTGTTCTTCTCGCTCTATTTCATTATGACCGGTATGCACGCCTTTCACATGATCATTGGATTTGCAATGGGTTCAGTCTTTTTCGTTTTGTGTTTAATGAAGAAATTCGGTCCGAATATGTATCTTCCGATTGAATATTTCGGCCTGTACTGGCACTTTGTTGATATCGTATGGGTATTTTTGTTCCCCATGCTTTACCTGATATAGATAGAAGGAAATTCGAGAATGAGTGAAAACGAACATGAAGACAGTCATGCCGGCCACTTTATTATTCCTTGGCAATACTACGGATACAACTTTATCGCTATCACCATCCTGATGGGACTTACGGTAATTTTCGGAAAAGTAGATGCGCTGGACTTTGGCGACGCAAACGGGATAAATCTTTGGATCGCACTCGGCATCGCCGTGGCGAAGGCCGGCTGCATCATGGCGATTTTCATGGGCGTTAAATGGCTATCACCACTGGTGAAGATGTTTGCACTATGTGCAGTTGCTTGGCTGGTGATCTTGTTTACGTTTTTCCTCGTAGATTACGCGTCGCCGAGTTGGGGTCTGGGTACACCGTATTCGGATTACGAGAATCCGGGTGAGAGACCGCTGCCGGGACATTTTGAACCAGCCGTTGTTCCAGTCGTGACGGTAGAACACTGATAGACTGCATTCGCTCCAAGGTAGTAATTCCATGAGCCTGCTCAATCGAACAGGCTCGTTTATTCGTTCAAGGAATTCGGTAGAGAGAGTCCAGCTCTCCTTCGAGAATCAGCGTAGCCTGAGGGTGAACGTCGTTCGGCACGACTAGGTATTCGAACCGTATCGCGCGCCCAATGCGTATAGTGCAGTCCTTGAGCCTGCACGCGACAGCGTAAGCGGGCTCCTAAGCAACCCATATACACCGATAGCACCTGCTGTAAAACATGCCGCGCCGAACTGATGTAACGTCGCGACTGCGCCAACCAAGACGCTGTCATTGTGAAACAGGTATCGCGAGTAGAACGACTCCCCGAATACAAAAGGATACAACGGTTTCGCGAGATGGAACAGCAGGAGTGCGGCCAATAAATAGGGTACAACGTTCGAGCGTTTCGACGGAGACGTCGCGGTATCGCGCACGAGAATGACGCTCATGATCAGCAGTATGGGCGCGAGATGGTTCATCAGCCGATACGGCAGCCATCCGAGCAAGAGGTAGGGGACCGATCCGTCCGCGATTGTAACGATAGCGAGGACAGCGGAACTCAAAATAACCACTACAACGAAAAAGAACGTTCTCTGACGTAACAGGGGCATTGATTTCGATTTATGTCGCTCGAAAACGAATCGACAAGTGACAGAAAAAACAGCGGACGCGAGTATGACTAGAAATATTGGAGTTAGTGACACCCCGTAAAGAATCAGAGAGTGCAGTGCCATGATGGAGTAGACGATGAGGATCACGCAGTGTGCGTAGACAGACAGCCAAAGCCACGCCGC
>DTSJ01000219.1 GCA_012965445.1 Candidatus Hydrogenedentota bacterium | reverse complement strand
CGGCAGGTGTTTGAGAAATGGCTTTATCAGGAGGCTGACGCGGATGCGGCGAAACTGGTGGTTCAGAATGTGTGGCAGTTTGATGATGATCCTGAGCCGAAGGTACGCGAGATTGTGTCGATTACGGTTCATAAATCCGGCGAGGGCTCTCGTGTAATTGATTTTGCTTTGCGGTTTGAGACCGTGACAAAGGAGACCGTGACGTTTAAGGGTGCGGTTGGGAAAGGGTACGGAGGTTTTAAGTTTCGACTGAATGCCGAGAACAAGCCTTTCGATTTTTTTACGGATGACGGGCTGCATGAGAACGACACGTTTGTGACGACTACGCCTTGGGTTGACGCTGTGTGGACTTCGGAGGAATCCGGGAATCGACAGGGCGTGGCGATTTTTCAGCATTCTTCGAATCCGGGTTATCCGCATGACGGCTGGATGCTTCGGCATTATGGGATTGTAGGGCCTGCGTGGCCTTTGGAGGAGGACTACACGCTTGTATCCGGAGATTCGTTCGGGTTGGAGTATCGGGTTGTGATTCATGACGGGGACACGGAGTCGGCGGGGATTGCGGGAGCATTTGACCGATATTCTAGGGACTCTGAAGAGGAATCCGGGGAGTAGAACCGAGCGAGAGATCGACGAGGGATGCAAGCGGGGATGGGAACGAATTGAGAATAATGGCTGAATAGCATTTGTTTATATGTAGTATTTGAAATTTCAACGATACTTAAATAATTAACTTTTGTTATTGACATGTGTCTACACGTTAACTAAGATACGCGCTTTCATTACTGCCTGTCTCTCGGTACGGGACAATTCCTCACAATTTGGTATGTTACTGTACTGACTATTTCGTCGAAATTTACAGCAAGGGAAATTCTATGCTTATATTTGTGCCTAAGGAAACTCACTCTGGCGAGCTTCGGGTACCGCTTATTCCCGAGAGTGTCAAAAAGGTCGTTGATCTGGGCGCGAACATCCGGATTGAGTCAGGAATGGGTCAGTCTTCGCGCCATGAGGATTCTGCGTATGAAGATGCCGGAGCGACGGTGACGACGGACCGTGAAGCTGCGCTGAAGGATGCGGACATGGTATTGCGTCTGCGTAAGCCTTCGATTGATGAGGTGAAGCTGCTGAAGCCTGAAAGTGTTCATGTGAGTTTTCTGGACCCTTTTAATGAGGGCGAGTTGATTCATGCGTTTCTGGATCAGAAGGTGAACGCGATCAGTATGGAAATGATTCCGCGCACAACGCTGGCGCAGAAGATGGACGCTTTGAGTTCTCAGGCGAACCTGGCGGGATACACGGCAGTGATACTGGCTGCGGAGCGTCTGGACAAGGTATTTCCGATGATGATGACGCCTGCCGGAACGATCAAGCCGTCGCGTGTATTTATTATCGGTGTCGGTGTTGCTGGTCTGCAGGCGATTGCGACGGCGAAGCGTTTGGGTGCGCGTGTTGAGGCTTTTGATACGCGTCCGGTTGTTGAGGAGCAGGTGCAGTCGCTGGGCGCGAAGTTTGTGAAGGTTGATCTGGGCGAAACGGGCGAAACGAAGGACGGATACGCGAAAGAGTTGACGGACGAGCAGCGCGCGATGCAGCAGGAGGCGATGGCTGAAGTCTGCGCGAAGGCGGATGTTGTGATTACGACAGCGCAGCTTTTCGGGCGCAAGGCCCCGGTGATTGTGACGGACGCCATGGTGAAATCGATGAGTCCGGGGAGCGTGATCGTGGATTTGGCCGTAGAAACGGGCGGAAATGTCGAGGGATCACGTGTTGACGAGGAAGTGGGCATCGATGGTGTACGAATTATAGGTCTTGGAAATCTTCCGGGGCGAACCTGCGAGAATGCGAGTCAGATGTATTCTGCGAACCTTCTGGCGCTGGTAGAACATTTCTGGGACAAAGAGGATAAGGGTTTTACGCTGAATCTTGAGGATGAGATTATGCGCGGCTGTCTGATTACGCAGAACGGCGAGATTCAGAATACGATGATTAAAGAGCATCTGGCGAAATAGAGAATTACACGCGATAAGGAATTAAACCATGCAACTGCTACTTTTGTTTACGTTTGTGCTGGCGATATTTTTGGGATCGGAATTGATTGCGAAGGTGCCCTCTCAGCTTCACACGCCGTTGATGTCGGGTGCGAACGCGATCTCTGGGATTACGATCGTGGGCGCTCTGATTGCGGCGGGTCGTGTTGAAAATGACACGATAACAATCGTTCTGGGTACATTGGCGGTGGTCTGCGCGACGATCAATGTGGTCGGTGGTTATATGGTAACTGACCGTATGCTTGGCATGTTCAAGTCTAAACAGGGGGACAAGTAGTGGTAGACACACTGGTTGAGTTGGCGTATATCGTTGCGTCGATTCTGTTTATATACGGCATCAAAATGCTTGGCAATGCTGAAACGGCGCGCAATGGTAATAGGGTTTCTGCCTTCGGGATGTTGATTGCGGTGGTTGCTACACTGCTCGCTGGCGAATTGCAGTTTCAGTATATCGTGATCGGGGTTGTCATCGGTTCGTTGATTGGCGGTACGGCGGCTGCACGTGTCCAGATGACGTCCATGCCTGAGTTTGTAGCGCTGTTTAACGGCACAGGCGGTATCGCGAGTCTGTTCGTTGGCTGGGCCGAGTACCAGAATAATCGTGAGGCGTGGGTGCCTGGAGGGATTCCGACTGAAGACCGTATCGCGATTACGGCAATCATAGCGGCGGTGTTGATTGGCGGGGTCACATTTACGGGAAGTATTGTTGCGTATTTGAAGTTGTCGGAAAAGATTGACGGTAAGCCTGTGCTGTACAAGGGCCAGCAGGTTGTCAATACGCTGCTGATATTTGTGGTGGTGGGATGCGCGACTGCGTTCATTTTGAATCCGGAAGAGATGTATATACCGTTTTTGGTCGGTGTTGGTCTTGCGCTGCTGCTGGGCGTGTTGTTCACAATTCCTGTGGGCGGCGCGGACATGCCGGTGGTGATATCGCTGCTGAACAGTTATTCGGGGCTGGCCGCGAGCGCAGCAGGTTTTGTGATTGGAAACACGGTGCTTATCGTATCGGGTTCGCTGGTCGGCGCAAGTGGTCTGATTCTGACATCGATCATGTGTAAAGCTATGAATCGTTCGCTTGCGAATGTATTGTTCAGCGGGTTCGGAAGCGGATCTTCGGGCGGTGGTTCGGGCGCAGCGGTTGAGGGTGAAGCGAAACCGATTACGGCGGAAGATGCCTATTATGTTCTTGAAGCAGCAAGTTCAGTGATGTTTGTTCCAGGATATGGAATGGCGGTTGCGCAGGCCCAGCATGCAGTTCGTGAACTGGCGGACATTCTGGAGCACAATGGGTGCGAGGTGAAGCATGCTGTTCATCCTGTTGCGGGCCGTATGCCGGGACACATGAACGTGTTGCTTGCCGAGGCGAACGTGCCTTATGAGCAGCTGGCTGAAATGGATGAAGTCAATCCCATCATGGAAAATGTGGATGTGGCTATTGTGATCGGTGCGAATGATGTTGTGAATCCTGCTTGTCGTGATGATGAGAGCAGTCCGATTTATGGTATGCCGATAATCAACGTGGACTATGCGCGGACGGTGTTTGTATTGAAGCGTTCGATGCGATCAGGATTTGCGGGGGTGGAGAATCCGTTGTTTTTCAAGGAAAACACGCGAATGCTGTTCGGCGACGCAAAACAGAGTATTGAGGCTTTAATAACAGCCTTTAAGAGTTAGCCTAGGCAGTTTTTTCAGTCGGAACCAGTGTCGGGGTTGAATCCCCTTCCCTGCTCGACATACAATTACTTGCTTGTGAGAAGGCATCCTGCTGCGGAGAGCGACCATTGTCCAAAGATATTAACGATTCGGCTTATTGGCGCGAGTTCGAAAAGAATGAGCTGACACACTCAGCCGCGCACTATCTGATGGCTATTGACAGTCTGCGTGAGGAGCTGGGTTATGCGCGGGTAACGGATGTTGCTGACAAGCTGGAGGTATCCCGTGGCGCGGCATCGATGTCGATTGCCCACCTTAAGAAGCGGGGCTGGGTGAAGGAAGACCCGAATCGATTTCTTCTGCTTGCAGATGACGGTCGAGCGATGGCTAACATTGTTGAGCATAATTTTCGAATACTCTCAAAATTCTTTGGCGAGATTCTGGGCCTGTCGAAGGATACTGCGTCTGCGGATGCCTGTAAAATGGAGCATTTGATGAGTCTGGAAACGGGCCGCCACATGATCGAGCTCATCAATTTCATGGAAAGCGATCCCGGGACTCTGAAGCGCTTCGCGAAATTCGATTCCGAAGGAGACCATTCGTGCAGCGAAACGGATGATTGCCCAATCTGCTCTCGCGAATTCGATATCGCCGACTAGTACGTATCTCGTTCTGCTTCAATTACTTAACGCCTTATCAGGCGAGGTTCCCCTTTTCGGTCCTGAATTTTGGCAGGTTGATGGAAGTTCTAAGTGACCTACACTTGCTTTATTTGGAAAACATTTGTATACTATGCTTAACTGACTTGTAAATCTTGAAATGCCAGGAGCTTTGTATTCTTATGAAATCCATGCGTCCATTAGTACTTTCGTTGATCATTGCGCTCGCCGTTTCCCTGTTTCCCCCTATGACGCTCGCTGCGGACCAGGTGGTTCTCTATTCCGGCCGGAGTAAAAGCCTGGTTGATCCCATAATCAAACAGTTTCAACGGGAGACGAGCATCAAAGTGGTGGTCAAGTATGGAAACACGGCGCAGCTGGCGTTGATACTTCAGGAAGAGGGCGATAGATCTCCCGCTGATATATTCTGGGCGCAGGACGCGGGGGCGTTGGGCGCGGTCAACGAACTCGGTATGTTTCAGAAGCTTCCTGCCTCGATAACAGGGGAGATACCTGCTCACTTCATGAACGCGTCGAAGACGTGGATTGGCACTAGCGGTCGTGCGCGTGTCTTGGCGTACTCTCCTGATCGTGTGAAGAAATCCGAGCTGCCAAAGAGTGTATTCGATCTGGCGGATGCGAAATGGAAGGGCCGTGTGGGTTGGGCACCTACGAATGGATCTTTTCGTGCATTCGTGACTGCGATGCTTAATGAGCACGGCAGGGAAAAGACGAAAGCTTGGCTTTCAGGGATGAAGAAGAACGGCACGATGGCTTATCCAAAAAATACTCCAATCATCCAGGCACTTGCGGCGGGTGAAATTGATTTGGGAATTCCCAATCATTATTACTTGCTCAAGTTTAAGGCGTCGGACGCGAACTATCCGGTTGAGCAGACTTTTTTTGAGGCGGGTGATATTGGGAATCTAGTGTTTGTTTCGGGTGTCGGAGTATTGAAGACGAGCAAGAGCCGTGTTCCAGCAATGGAGTTTGTGCAGTATCTTTTGGGACCTAAGGCGCAGCAGTATTTTACAAGTCAGATTTTCGAATATCCGATCACGGACAATGTGATCCCCAATAGCCGGTTGGTACCGGTTGAGAAGCTGAATACGCTCGTGCCTGAGGCAAATCTCGAGGATCTCGCGGACCTGCAGAAGACACTGGCGTTGCTCACAGAGGTGGGGTTGAACTAGCGATCATGTCGGGACGGTCAGATACGACGGTAACTGTGCTTGGCGGCTTGCTTCTCAGAGGTGGGATGCTTGCGGGGATTGTTGTGCTTGTGATGGGCGTTTCGCTGCCTTTACTGTATTTGGTTCTTCGCGCGTTCGACGCGGGTCCTGCTGCTTTTGGCGACCTGCTTTTTCGTGC
The DNA here is from genome assembly GCA_012965445.1 of Candidatus Hydrogenedentota bacterium. Next base: position 5,469 of record DTSJ01000219.1, on the reverse strand, counting down.
GCGTAACCTGGAGCTGTTGTGGAACACGGTTCGTCTGACAGCCGGGGTGTTGTGTGTAAGTACTGTGATTGCCTTTCCGCTGGCGTGGCTTACCACGCGGACTTCGATGAGGGGCAAGCGGGTATGGGCTCTGGTTGGAGTGTTGCCCCTGGCGATTCCATCTTATTTGATGGCGTATGCGGTGTTGTCGATGGGCGGAAATATAGGTATCGTTGCCCAAATTACGGACATGGTATTCCCGCGCTTTCAGGGATTCTGGGGCGCAGTCGCGATACTGAGTCTGTGTAATTTCCCCTATCTATTTTTCAATCTGCGCGCTTCGCTATTGACGCTTGATCCCGCGCTGGAGGATGTGGCTTATTCGCTTGGGCATACGCATCGTCAAATATTGATGCATGTTTTTCTGCCGCAGTTAAGGCCCGCTTTTCTTTCGGGAGGTTTGCTGATTACGCTGCACGTGTTCAGTGAATTTGCCGCAGTGAGTCAGATGCATTACGAAACGCTGAGTTACGCGTTGTACAATCAGTATATATCGGGGATGAATCCTTCCTACGGGGCGTGCATTGCGCTGATGCTGATTTCGGTCACGGCTGTTTTCGTGATCGTTGAAGGCCGATTTCTGCGGAAAGTACGACTCGATAAAGCGGGGTCGACGACGAAGCGTGCTTTGAAGCCGTTTGAATTGGGTCGGTGGGCTCCGGCGGCATATGGTTACGCGCTTGTTATCTTCCTCTTGAGTGTCTTTGCTCCGGTTGGGGCGATGTTTTTCTGGGCGGCTAAAGCTGATATGACGTACCTTTGGACGGATCTGTCCGAATCGCTGAAGGGATCGATTTTTGCGAGTCTGCCTGCAGCGGTGTTAGCAGCGATTGTAGTGATTCCGATTGTTTATATGAGTGTCCGTATGCCTTCACGCCTGACGCTGCTTATGGAACGGGTTGCCTATCTAGGGTATTCGATTCCGGCACTTGCCTTCGCTTTGGGTCTTGTCTCGTTTTCGCTGAAACTTGCACCGGGTATGTACCAGACGTTGTTCTTACTTGTATATGCTTACCTTATCCACTTTCTCGCGGAGGCTATCGGACCGATTCGGAGTGCGCTGTATCAGACAAGTCCGGGGGTCGAGGAAGCGGCGCGTTCGCTGGGCTATAGTCGGTTTCAGGCGATATTGAGAACGACCCTGCCGATGATTCGCAATGGGGTTTTGATCAGTATGGCGTTCGTTTTTCTTTCGTGTATGAAGGAACTGCATCTTACGATTATTTTGTCTCCGCTGGGTTACAACACGCTTGCGCTGGAAGTGTGGAGTTACATTGAGGAGGCGTATTTTGCTGAGGCGGCTCCCTTCGCGTTGACGATACTACTTTTTTCGGGAATGTTTGTGGGTGTGCTGCTGATTCAGGAAAGGAAGTACGCATGAAGCCAATTTTGAGAATGCATGGTGTGAGCAAGCGCTACGGGCGTGAGGACGAGCCTGTAGTATCAGGAATTGACCTGGATCTTGAGGCCGGCGAGATATTGGCGCTACTGGGGCCTTCGGGATGCGGCAAAACGACGACATTGCGCTTGATCGCAGGATTCGAGAAGCCTGAAAAAGGTTCGATTGTGCTTGAGGATCGGGTGTTGTGTGATGATGCTCAGTGGGTACGTCCGGAAGAGCGCGGCATCGGTTTCGTGTTCCAGGATTATGCTCTCTTTCCTCATTTGAATGTCGCACAGAACATCGCATTCGGATTGAGGCATCTTTCGCGCAGGCAGCGGAATGAACGTGTGGATCAGGCGATCGAACTTGCGGGTCTTACTGGCCTTGCGAAGCGAGCTCCACATGAGCTATCGGGCGGGCAGCAGCAGCGTGTTGCTCTTGCGCGTTCGATGTCTCCTGGGCCTAAGGTAATTTTGATGGATGAACCGTTTAGCAATCTGGATGCTTCTCTGCGGGTTGATACGCGCAACGAGGTCAGTGATATATTGAAGCGTTCTGGTATGAGCGCGATTCTGGTGACGCATGATCAGGAGGAGGCGTTGACAGTCGCGGATCGGATTGCGGTGATGAATGACGGTCGTGTCGAGCAGTGCGGAACGCCGATTGATATTTACCGGAACCCGACGACCTCGTTTGTAGCTCAGTTCCTGGGGATCACGAATCTTGTGAACGCGGACGCGCAGGGTGCTTGTGCGCATTGTGCGTTGGGTTGTGTGGACATCAATACTGAGTCGAGCGGTGATATTTTGTTGTCTGTACGCCCTGAGCAGCTTGCGATTGAGATCAGTTCGAGTGGTGAAGGAATGCTGGGCGTTGTTTTGAACCGTGAATTCAAAGGCCATGACCAATTTTACGACGTACAGGTTGACACGGAGACGTTCGTGGTAATGACAGATCATCGCAGCACGTTTGAGTCTGGAGATCGTGTTCACCTGCGTATGACCGAGCCAGCGGTGGTTGTGAACCGCAATTAGTGATCTCTGCTTAGCCGCGTTGAATCACGAAAACGATGTATCCGACGTACAGCCCAAGGAACAACACTCCCTCGCGTCGCTGAATTGTACGTTTGGGGTGTCCTATGAACATGAAGATGAACAGGAGTACTGTGCTGGCAAGCATGATTCCCAAATCGATGTTCATATCAGTATTGAATGGGACAGGGCGGACGACACTGGATATGCCGAGTACAATGAAGATGTTGAAGATGTTCGATCCGACGACGTTGCCGACGGCGATATCGACGTTGTTTTTGTAGGCGGCTACGGCTGAGGTAGCGAGTTCGGGGAGGGACGTTCCTATGGCGACGACGGTGAGTGCTATAAGTTTTTCGCTCATGCCCAATGATTCAGCGATGGGTTTTGCTCCGTAGGTGATGGCGAGTTGTCCCCCTGCGTATAGCGCGACAATACCGGCAACGATTTCGATCATCGAACGTGCTTTTGAGTGTTCTTTCGGGGAATCCACCCAGTTCGTCTCTTCTTTGGTTTGCCGGCGGATAATTTGTGCTGCGTAGAGCATGAACAGAGAGAAAAAACCGAGAAGTATTCCCCCGTCTATTCGGGTGAGTTCTGGTTGGCCTCCTCGACCGACAATGAGATTGTTAAACAGTATGATCGCGATGATTGAAGCAATGACTGTGAAGGGAATTTCCCGGGACACGGTGCTGTTGGTGGCGGGGAGTCTTCGGATTGCTGCCGCGGTGCCGAGAACGAGTAATACGTTGGCGATGTTGCTACCGGCGACGTTGCCAACGATGAGGTCGGGGCTTCCTTCTTGGCCGGAGATGAGGGCGATGATGAGTTCGGGTAGGGAGGTGCCGAAGGATACGACGGTTAGTCCGATTACGAACCCGGAGATATTCAATCCCCGTGCGATGGTGGAGGCACCGTTGACGAGGAGTTCTGCGCCTTTGATCACCATGATGAGTCCGACGATGAGACAGATGTATACCAGCAATAGGAATGCCCCTGGAAATTGATACTACGACTCCCCACTCTACCACGAACCCGGTGTGCTTTTATACGAATTGATGGGGAATGGGGCTATTGGGAGAGTGGGGGTACCTGCTTGAAATTATCGGCTGCTTTTTTTACGACGTCCAGAATCGCAGGCACTCCCAGGTTTCTCGCATGGTCGATCGGGCGCAAGCCGTCGGAATTCCACATGAGCGGATCCGCACCGTTTTCCAGCAGCGCGAGAATCGAGAAGGTACTTTCTGTCTCGACTGCATAGTGGAGGGGTGTGTTCCCGTCTACGCCTTGCCGATTCACATCATATCCAAATTCGAGCAGCAATTCGATCATTCGATCCTGGTTGAGACTGGCTGCCACGTGTAACGGACTGCTCGAGTTCATTCCTTCGGAATCCGGTTTAACGAGGTGCTGCTCAAGCAGCAACCGCGCCGTAGCGAGGTCGTTCTTTTGAACAACAAATTTCAGGGGCACCAGTGTTTTTGGAACCCAGTCTTTGGGTTCTAGACCATGTTCGAACAGGACGGACAGGGTTTCTGAATTTCCCAGTTCGATAGCATACTGAAAAAGACTTCGACCGTTGATGGTCGCCTGATTCAAGTAGTCAGGATCGGCCTTTATCACTGGGGAGAGCCAATCGTCGTAGTCGTGGCGAATTACGTGTTCCAATGTTATAGCACGTTCTCCTGAGTTGTTCAGAACGGCGTAATCAGCTCCATTCTCCAACAGAAGAAAGGTAACACGCTTGAGGAAACTGTTGCCTTCGTCCGGATCGGTGATAGAATCGTGCAGTCGAGTCACCCAGTGCAGCGGTGTTTTTCCGTCATCGTCCTGCCCGCTTAGATGAGCGTCTTGTTCGATTGCCTGCTTGATGGTTCCGAATACTTTTTCTTCCTCCTCCAGCACATAATCCGGGGAAGCCCGTAATTCACCCAGTATAGTAGACAGCATTAGCTCGAAGAAGGTATAGCTTTCGTCGACTTGAGTGTTTACGTCTATTCGATTTTCCAACAGTAGTAGAATCATTCCCATATCGACATTGCGCACGGCGAGTGATAAAGGGGTGATGCCGTCGACATCAGGTGTGTTCAGTGTATCGACATGCTCGAGCAATATTTTCATCATAGGAATATCACTATTTATTGCGGCACGATGGAGTAGGGTTTGACCACGGCTGTCTTTATTTTCGGCATCGACATCACTTTTCAGGAGTAGCGTAACGATATCGACAAAACCTTTTTCTGTCGCAATTTGAATCGGTGTTTCTCCTGCGACGCTTCGGTCATCAATATTGACACCGGGAATTGACATTACCAGAGCGAACATATTGGTCCGATTCAGTTGTGCGACGTGGTGCATGTAGCTCCCTTTTTCATTGTCCACTGCGTCAACCGGCGCTCCCATGCCAATCAATTGTGACAATAACTCGGGTGCGTTCCTTTGTATGGATATGTAAACGAGGAGCGCAAGATTACCCCGAATGAAGGGTTGGGATGGTTGGCACTCCTGCTTGTCGAGGGAACTCCGGTAAAGGACGTTGGTCAAATTCATGGTAATAACCGCAGCAATGAGAACAATCGCGATTACATTGGTGGTCCTGAGTTGTTTTCCCTTTGAGTAGGAGTATATTAGCAATACAACCAGCGCGGTTCCGCCCAATATTCCCGACAGCAGTGCGAAGAGTGAAACGGAGTCCTGACCGTTGTTGTAAATGCTCATGATCTGATCGAGACGACGACCGGCATTTGAGGCATTGACGGTTGTGGAGGTCGATCCGATTTGAATACTACGTAGTTGCGAATGTGTCCCGTACGAATAGATTCGATCTTTATAGTTATCGATGAACATCGCCTCTTCGAAGGTCGTCTTCGTAAGTGTCCGGTAAAGGTTTGGAGCGGAGTAGGCCAAAACGACGGTTAGTGCCACAGCAGATAGAAAGATGGGCGCAAGTATCTTGCCTGGGACATCGAGTTTGCGTCGACGGAACTTGAACTTGCGTTTAGGTTTTGTTGGTTT
>DTSJ01000218.1 GCA_012965445.1 Candidatus Hydrogenedentota bacterium | reverse complement strand
GTTGGGAGTCGAGTTTTTTCGATTCGTGCGGGGCGGGCTGGTGATCCAGTGTTTGTTCAAGATACCATGCGTACCTTGATGCCATTTTGATTAGGAAACGCGAAGATGATCGAACGACTATCAACCTTTCCTCTGCATTCTGACGCTATCGCGTATCGAAGCCCCGAAGCCATCGAATCCATTGGCAACAGGGAGCCGGAACTTCACGTTTCGAAGATTGGCGAATCGCGCGAAGGTCGAACGTTGTACGGCTTCGAGTTCGGGGCGGGGGAGCGGCACGTTTCGATCACCGCTGGTTCGCATGCGGACGAGCCTATTGGCCCCATGACGGCGCAGTGTCTGTTTTGGCATGTGCAGGACTATTTTCCTGAGCTCCTGGAGACGTTTCGATTTCACGTGGTGCCTGATATGAACCCGGACGGTGCGGAACGGAATCGCGGGTGGTTCAGCAATCCCATTGAGATGTATGACTACCTGAATAATGTGATCCGCGAGCTGCCGGGAGACGATATCGAATTCGGGTTTGGAGACGACGGGGACGAGCGTCCCGAGAACAAGGCGGCTATGGCGTTCTTCGAAGGGCACGGGTCGTATGCGGCTCATTTTTCGCTGCATGGGCTTGGTTTCGCGGAAGGGGCGTGGTGCCTGATCTGCAAAGAGTGGGCGCAGAAGGCTACCGCGTACATGGACTCGTTCGCGGGATTGTGCAGGAAGCTGAACTTTCCGCGGCATGATATCGATCGTAGAGGTGACAAGGGGTTTGTGCGTATCGGGAAAGGGTACACGACGACTCCGCATTCGGAACCGATGAAGCAGTTTTTTCTGGATAAAGACGATCCTGAAACTGCGGCGAAATTTAAGCCGACATCGATGCAGTTTATCCAGTCTATGGGCGGCGACCCGTTGTGCATTGTAAGTGAATTACCGCTGTTCTATATAGGGAAGTCGAGTCCTGACCTCGATCACCTCACAACGACTGAAGCTAAGAACACGCTGACCGAGATTCGTGCGAAGCACAGGACTCTGAATGTCGGGCATCTCGAAGCAATGTGCGAGCACTACGACGTGAAACCGACGCCCATCGACCTGCAAATTCGGCTCCAGACAAGCATGATCGTCCTTGCGCTGGAAGAAATTCTCAAACCAGGGTAATACCATGCGTCATTTTTCCGGCTTGAACGTAATGTTTCCCAGATTCACGACATTTTCGGCTGGAACCACAAATGCCTGTGAATCCCATCCCCACGCCAGTGTTTGATTGTCGATAAACATAGACAGCGTGACGGTCGTGGCCGGAATATCATCGAGCGTGACAAACTCGCCGAACTCGTTGGTTTTCAGGATGAACAGCGAGTTCTTGTCTTCTCCGAAGGATATATTCACGGCAATGTCCGCGTTCTGAATCACTTTCGCGTCTTCAGTAATCGCGACGCCTTCGATGCCGCCGAATTGCTCAAGTACGAGAATCTCTTCCGTAACCACTTCGCCCGGCTCGCCCACAACGATCTTGGATCGGGCAAGCCCTGAAGAGCCGCTGCTCACAGAAAATCCGCAAGCCATACCGGGGCTGAAACCGGACCAGCTGAACCGCCCTTCGGCATCGGTGCGCGTATGTTGATTGGAATCGCCACCGCCACCCTGCAGGATAACCACGCGTGCATTTTCTACAGGATAGCCGCCAATGTCGTAGACCTGAATCGACATGGTAAAAGTGTCGGGCATCGTCAGGTCCAGTTCGCGCGTTTCACCCGCTTTTAGCTTTACCGTCGTGCCGTACTGTTGCGCATCCTGATCGCGTCCAATCAAGTACTGGTTTTCATACACAAGATAATCCTCTGGGCCAGACTGAATAGGAAGCTCGTAATGACCGTCTGCGCCGACATGAACCCTGGCATTCGTGGAGGCATTGGAGCCGCCAGTCTGCGCCCCTATTGGCGCAACATTAACTTGTACATTTCCGATGATTCGTCCCGTAGCAATGCCGGTGACCAGACCATGGACAAGGACGGACCTTTCGATAGCATAATTCCACAAATGAGTCTCCCCCTCCTCAAGGGAGCCAACATCTACACGCGGCGATAGCATTTGCTGCTCTGTGTCCCTGAGGTCGATTTTATATTGCATGGCGGAATCCAGTCCGTCGAAAGCATATTCGCCTGTTTCATCTGAAACACCACTGAGATGGCTCGCTTGTTGCCATCTTCCGTTCAATTCCTGGTAGCCGTATAGTAGTATTTCAATGTCGTTTGCCGCGGTCCCATCGATCCATTCTAACGACACGTTCAAGGCGGCGGTCCCGCGCATCTGTAGCACGATTTCTTCACCACCGTCCTCCACCCACACACCGGAAAATGAAGTGAGGCCGTATGTGGGAGAGGTGACCTCAAGTGATGCGCTCCCTGATCCCGCAAGCGAAATGCTGAATCGTCCCTCTGAATCCGTATAAGTCGGTCCAAGACTGCGGCAGCAGTCTGAGTTACCATTCACGGACCAACCCAGCACGGAGATTTTTCCGTCGCCGACGGGGAGACCATCCGGCGACACGACGCGCCCGAAATTGGTCACTCCAGGCGTCAGTAAAACGTTGACGCCATCGCGCTTGCCTCCCGGTTCCACCTGAATACTCGCCCGCGAATCACGCGGTAGCGCGTAGCCTGCGGCATTCGCGCTCACATACATCCAGCCTTCGTACTCAATCCCCGATATCAAATACGTCCCGGCGTCGTCTGTTATTGCCGTAAAATGATGTTCCGGATTTTGAATCGCGCTGGTGATCGAGAATTCGTTCGTCGCGGGGTCGTCCCGCGAAAAGCCGCTGGCCTGAACAACAACCTGCGCTCCCGCAATGCCGTTGCCCTGCGCGTTGTAGACCATGCCGGACACGGAGACGAACTGATTCTCATCCTCGATCTTGCCGTGGTCGGATTCCATCTGCTGGGCTTCTTCGGCCAGCTTCACCCGTTTGGCGACTCCCGCAGATGTCGACATGATGATTTCTTCTTCGGGCAGCGGCTCCTCGGCGACAGATTCATTGCTCGCGATAGCACTCCCGGAGTCCGGTTCAGAGGGAGCATTTACTTCGATATCCGGGACTGGATCGGCGACTTCGGATCCCTCGTCAGACGGCGAGTCGGCGACAGGAATCGC
>DTSJ01000217.1 GCA_012965445.1 Candidatus Hydrogenedentota bacterium | reverse complement strand
GCGGAGGCACTGAGCGCGCCAGATCATCATTCGCCAGCACAAACGCCACGTTCAGAGGATACTTACCTTCCGGCACGGCGACCGCGTTATTCTTACTCACGCCCCAATGGATCCCCTCGCCGATCATCCGGAACATCCGCACTTCGCCGTTAGCAACACCGATCTCCAACTCACCCCTGATATTCCCGACATATCCGCGCTCCGGTAGCGGATTCCCACCCGGATCATTCCCGAATCCACCCGGAGACAACATCGAGAACGCGCCCCGGATCACGATATAGACCGAGCCCCCCACTTCACGTCGCTCAGCACTCATACGCAGCGACTTCACATGCTCATGACGCCACTTCCCCGGTTCCCCCCGAATATTGTCCACCAGATGATGCCGCGCAATCCTATACGCAAAAGAATCCGGCACCTCCCCCCGGCTCAACGCATCAATCTCACGACGCAATATCCATACATGGTCCCGGCCCACCATATTGTTCAGCGTGCTGCACCCCTCCGGCAGAGGCGTGATCCGCGTAAACGTTCGCGCAATAACGGCACCCTCCGGTGGAGTCGGCAGAGTGGACGCAATATACTTGATATCATCCAGCTTTTCTGGAGGCGACTCATCAAACTGCTTCTTCGCATACGCCAGCGCCCGCAGTACTTCGTCAACATCATTGTTCGTGTTTAATCCGCCGTATGATTCTCCGGCGGCATTGAACATATAGAGCCCCTGGGTAGTCACCCCGTGTTTTGTAGGCTTCACACCTACGAAAGAAAAATCCGTGATATTTTGACGCGAAAGGAACTTGGCCTTGCTGATAGAGCTGCGAAAGAATTTCGAGAGTTCATCATCACTGGTATGATTTTGCAGACTCGTATCCTGCACCACCGCAACAAAATCCTTCAAAGTATCAATGATTCGCTGATCCGAAAAGACCGACACGCGGCCTCGAGTCCCGTTGTTTCACGTCGCGCCCATGGGATGACCATTCATCATCCACATAAACATCGGCTTCCGTTGATCATTGGCGTTCTGACGCGCTTTCAGCAGGTCCGTCTGCCAGTCGATCTCCAGCCACTTGTTCTCCTCGACGCTCGGCAGCATTCGATCAACCCGCTCCTTTAGCGTCCCCTGGGCCACAGCAACAGTTGCCGCCAAAGACGATCCGACAGCAATGCACAGCGTCGCAACATTCCGTCCCATTCTCCGCACATTCCAATCGTTCATGATCACATCCGCCTCGTCTCGTTTGGTTGACCTCGATAGTACAACAACTCCATTTTCACCGCAACATTGCCAAAAACGAATCGAGAGATGCGATTGATACATCCGATCAAATTATTCGGGGGATTTCCACCCTTTTTCTATCGTTCCTGAGAAAGACGCAAAAAAACGAGTACACCACGTATAGCTGTCATAGAAAACTACAAAGACTTCGCAACATTCAGTGAACGCCTGATTGATTCAGATCTCGAAATGCAATATAGGGATTACCAACTCAAGGGCGATATCGCGCGGGCGACAGGTTTCATGGCGATCGCGCTATTGCCCGTCGTACTCGTCTTCGTCTCCAATGTTTCAAGATTCCTGTTCACTGAGGACTACCCCGACGACCTCCTGACAAGGATATCATTCAACGGAAGCATTCTTCTGATAATCATCACGTTCATTGTGCTTGTCAATCTGTTTCGGAATGTGAAAACATTTGATCGCGTTGTGTTCGTGTATATGGTACTTCTCGGGGCACTGCTCTCTACGAATCTAAGGTGCAGCCGATCGACTTCATTCCCTCCCTGTACCTGCTCTATATACTCAACAATACCCTCCTGATGCCCGTCCCTCTGCGATATCAATTGGCACCAACGCTGGTATTCTCTGCTGGAATGATCGCTCTGTTTGTAGCCTACAAAGAGCCAACCTACATCGGCGAGTCTATAAACGCCATAATTATGGTCTTTTCATTGAGTATCATAGGCTTTGTTGCTTCACGTGCCATAGGGCGATACAGGCGAATGAACTATATTCATCTGACCGGAGAACGCGGAACCCGCGAAGAATTGGAAAACACACTCGAACACGTTAAGCAGGTGCCAGGAATTCTGCCGATTTGCGCATACTGCCTGAAGATCCGCGACGAACACGGCATCTGGCACAAGACAGAAACCTATATCGAAGAACATTCTGAAGCCCAATTCAATCACGGAGCCTGCCCGGAATGTGCCGAGCTGCACCACAAAGACCTGGTCTAAACCAATCGCTTCTACCGCCTGCCCTTCAATAATAGACCTCAAAAAGTGTAAGATATTCGGGGTTCAGCAAGAAACAGCCAAGGGAGTAGTCCGAATGATGAGTTCTATAAAAATGGTACTCGTTTTGACCACCATCACCCTCTCAACCTACGCTCAACCCCCCCAAAACGATCCGCATCCCCTCGCCCCGGCCCGCATTCTGGCGCAAAATGGCGACTATCCAGCTGCCATCTCCGTCTTCGAAAACGTCCGAAATATCCACCCAGAAGCCATTTCCCCGCTGGATGGCGACCAATTCGGCGCTGTTTACGCCGTCGCCCGCGACTACGAAGGAGTCCAGGACCATGCCCGGTGGATGTTCAAAAAATTCCCGCTACCCCAACGCATCGAAAATGCCGAGCGCACCGCAAAATCCTACCTCACCTACCCGGAATCCGCCAATAAAGAGATCGCCGCACACGCGCTAAAATTTACCACCTTCGCGGCGGAAAATGCGGGAGGCCAGTGGGTAAACTGGTTCTATACGGCCCACGCCCTTGCGCTCTACCGGAATGGAAAATACAATGAGTCTATCGAATGGGCGAGGAAAAGCGTGGGCGACCAGGATCCCAAACTGACCAGTTTCGCGCTCCCGATACAGGCGATGTCCGAATACGCTATCGGAAACAAGAAGGCAGCGCGGAACCTTCTACGGCAAGCGCAGGTCGACTTCGATGAACTCCCTCTACCCGGTACACCTGAGTACGCGGAATCCTGGAGCGACATCCTTACTTCAAAATCGGTCATCGAAGAGGCACGGCGCAAACTAAACTGATTCCTCGGTGACAATTTTGCATTTCTAGTCGTTTTACCCCTACAATCTGAACTTTTCTACAACCATCCGAAGGAATCATCGTGATTTACATAAAGGC
>DTSJ01000216.1 GCA_012965445.1 Candidatus Hydrogenedentota bacterium | reverse complement strand
CCCGTGCGTATTACGGACGGAACCATGATGTGCAAGCCAATAGTCCTCTCCTCCGGCGAATGGGTTTTGCCTGTCTCGACTTGGCGAGAGACCGACAACAGCGCAAAAATGGTTGTGTCGACGGATCGAGGAAAAACGTGGGCAATTCGTGGCGCGGGTAATGTCCCGGTAGCGGATCGGGCATTCGATGAACACATGTTTATTGAGCGCAAGGATGCGTCAATCTGGATGGTGGCCCGCACCCGATACGGTATCGGTGAAAGCGTCTCGACTGATCGCGGTCATACGTGGCCCGAGCTTGAACCATCGTCGATTGCTCACCCCAGTGCACGATTCTTCATCACGCGACTGAATTCTGGAAATCTACTGCTGGTTAAGCATGGTCCAATTGCAGCGAAAACGAAACGTTCTGATTTGACAGCCTTCATTTCGAGTGACGACGGGAAATCCTGGAATGGAGGTCTGATTCTTGATGATCGCGAAGGGGTCTCCTATCCCGACGGGCAACAGAGTGACGACGGCGTGATCCGCCTTGTTTACGACTACAGTCGAACCGAGGCACGCCATATACTTATGGCCACGTTCCGCGAGGAGGACGTTACAGCAGGCAAACGGGTTTCAGATACTGTGCGGTTACGTGAATTTGTCAGCGATGCCTCTGGTGGGACGACATCCGCCAATCCCTAGAATCGAACGGTGATGGAAGGTTTCGTGAAGACTACGATGAACTATTTACCCGAGGTCATTACTAAATGTATAGATTAATAGGAGTGCATTATGTATAAATTAATAGGAGTGCGTTATTGCTTTGGTGCGATTACTCTGATTGTCGCATTATCAATTGTATATACTTCACGACTCTACGCAGAGCAACCTGTGGCGGTCGAGACGGTCGATACCTACGATGTCGTGGTCTATGGCGGAACCGCCAGCGGGATTGTCGCTGCCATTCAGGTAAAACGAATGGGCGGGTCAGTAGTCGTGATTGAACCCAGCGAGCGCATCGGAGGATTAACTACCGGTGGGCTGGGGCAGACGGATATCGGAAACAAAGCTGCGATTGGCGGCATCTCACTTGAATTCTATCAGCGAATCAGGAATTACTATGCTGATTCATCGAACTGGAAGTGGCAAAAGCAAGAGGAGTATCAGAATGGTCGGGCTGGTTTGGCTGATGAACCCATGTGGACGTTTGAGCCGTCAGCCGCGCTCACGGTTCTGGAGGACTTCGTACGCGATCACGATATCCCCGTAGAGTACAACGAACGTCTGAATCGCGAAAAAATGTCGGCCGGTAGTCATCGCGTGAAAGGAGTGGTTATGGACGGGCCGCGCATCGTTTCCGTTACGACCGAATCGGGAGCAACATTCCGCGGACGAATCTTTATCGATGCGACTTATGAAGGCGACTTACTGGCTGGCGCGGGGATTTCGTATACGGTCGGCCGCGAAAGCAACGCGACCTACGGCGAAACGTTAAGTGGTGTCCAAACTGCTCAGGCCGTCTATCATCAGTTTCAACCCGGCGTTGAACCCTATATTGTGGCGGGCGATCCCGCAAGTGGGCTTTTACCCGGTATCGATCCCGCCGGCCCTGGAGACGAAGGACGTGCTGACCGACGCGTGCAGGCCTATTGCTTTCGCATGTGCCTGACGGACGCCCCGGAAAACCGTATCCCTTTCACGAGATCTGCAAACTATGACCCGCTGCACTACGAATTGCTGTTCAGGAACTTCGAGGCAGGGGCGACGATGGTGCCGTGGGGATTTTCGGCGATGCCGAATCGCAAGACAGACGTGAATAACCGGCTTGGATTCTCGACCGATTTTATCGGACAGAACTATGAATACCCGGAAGCCAGTTACACCGAACGCGATAGCATTATTGAGCAGCATCGCGAATACCAGCAGGGCTTGATGTGGACACTCGCGAACCACGAGCGCGTTCCAGCGGCAATACGGCGCGAAGTTTCTCGTTGGGGTACATGCCGTGATGAGTTCGAGCGTGAGGACGGCTGGCAACACCAGTTGTACATTCGCGAGGCAAGGCGGATGGTCGGCTCCTATGTCATGACTCAGCACAACTGTGAGGGGCAAGATATCGCTGCGCGCCCAATTGGTTTAGCTGCGTACACCATGGACTCACACCATGTGCAGCGATATGTCGACGCCAACGGTTATGTGAAGAATGAAGGCGATGTGGAAGTTGGTGGTTTCTCCCCGTACCCGATTGACTATGGTTCGCTCATCGCCCGGTCAGATGAGTGTACGAATCTGTTGTCCCCGGTCTGTCTGAGTGCTTCGCACATGGCCTTCGGTTCCATTCGCATGGAGCCAGTCTTCATGGCGTTGGGGCAATCAGCGGGCACCGCAGCGATGCTGGCAGTCCGGGGTGGGACGACGCTGCAAGATATCGATTATGATGACTTGCGGAAGCAACTGCTTCAAGACAAGCAAGTCCTGAGGTGGACGGGCCCGAAGAAAAAACCTCCCGTGAGAATTGAAATCGACTCCTTGCCGGGAATCGTGATCGACGAGTCGAAGGCCATTCGAAACGGATTCGACGTGCTCAGCCGATCCAATGGACCCTTCATCGGGTTCGGATATCGCCATGACGGCAATGGAAGCAAAGGTCAACAGTCCGCTCGCTTTCTCGTGGTTATTCCGAAAGCAGGCCGGTACGATGTGCGACTGGCTTGGTCCGCGCACGCGAATCGCGCGACGAATGTTCCCGTGACGGTTCGCCATGCGGGGGGCGAATCAACCCTTTACATTAATCAGAGGAAGAAACCCGATCACGGCGTGTTTGGCAGTGTCGGGAGCTTTGAGTTTGATCGTGGTGAAACGTGGGTCGAGATCACGAATACCAATACGGATGGTTACGTTTTGGTTGACGCGCTACAGTTCTTGGAGTCAGCTGACATTCTCCCCAATGGCAACCAGCTGCGATATCAGGAGAGTCAATTGGGCTGCTTTGTGCATTATGGTCCTGCGGCTTATCTGAATTCCGGGGGAGGGGACTATTTATCGGTTCCCGCCAAGGATTTGTTTAATCCTCAAAAATTGAATACTGAACAGTGGATGCGCGCGGCTAAAGCGATTGGTGCGAAGCACATTGTCCTGACTGCGAAGCATCATAATGGTTATTGTCTATGGCCG
>DTSJ01000215.1 GCA_012965445.1 Candidatus Hydrogenedentota bacterium | reverse complement strand
TGAAGGCCCTCACGGTCCTAAAAGACAACGGGATCAATTTCGAGCACATGCCGACCGGTATCGACACGATGTCGATCATCGTGAAAGACGAAGAACTGGGTACACAGGGCGACGCGATTGTTGAGAGTATCAAAGAAATCTGCCATACGGAGTTGGTTTCGCTTTCGAGCGGACTCGCGCTGATCGCGACGGTGGGCAAGGCGATGAATCATCACGTCGGTGTCGCCAAAACCCTGTGTGCCGCGCTGAGCGATGATGCCAAAGTGAATATTCGCGTCATCGACCAGGGTTCCTCCGAAACGAACATTATTGTCGGGGTAGACGAGCAGGATATGACAAAGGCGGTCTCGGCGATCTATCATGCTTTCGAGGATTATACTTAGGATACGTCGATCTGGAGAATGCCCCGTGCTACACGACAGCCAACGCCGCACCAAAGTAATCTGCACAATCGGCCCGAGTTCACAATCGCTGGAGGTCATGCGCGGCCTGCTGACCGAGGGGATGAACATTGCGCGGCTGAATATGTCGCACGGTACGCATGAATACCACGCTGAGACCTGTGCCCTTCTTCGCCAGGCTGCCAATGAAACGGGCAAGAACCTCGGTATTATGATGGACCTTCAGGGTCCGAAAATACGCACCGGGAATCTGGTCGATGGTCAGACCGTGCATCTGAAGGTCGGTGCGCCGTTTTGCATTACGACGGAAGAAGTCGAGGGTACAGAAGAAAAAGTATCGACCACTTACAAGCCACTGCCGCAGGACGTGCATTCTGGCGATGCCATATTCATGGCGGACGGAGTACTTGAGCTGGAGGTAACGAGCGTCACCGACACAGATGTTCAATGCATCGTCGTACACGGCGGGCATCTGGGCGAGCACAAGGGAATCAATCTTCCTGGCGTCGATGTCAGTTCCCCGGCGATGACCCCGAAAGATGTAACGGATCTCGAATTCGGAATTGAAAATCTCGATATCGATTTCGTGGCACTCTCCTTCGTACGCAATGCGGAAGACGTAGTCGATCTGAAACGTCGTATCGCGAAAACTGAAAAGAAGCTCTCAGTAGTCGCGAAAATAGAACGTCCGGAAGCTCTCAAGAATTTCTCCGATATTCTTGATGTAACGGATGTAGTCATGATCGCCCGCGGCGATCTTGGCGTGGAAGTCCCCCTGAATGAAGTCCCCCAGATTCAAAAACGCCTGATCAGTGAATGCAACGACGTGGGCGTACCCGTCATTACCGCGACCCAGATGCTCGAATCGATGATCAGCAGTGCGCGTCCCACACGTGCCGAAGTCGCGGATGTCGCCAATGCCATCTACGACGGTACGGACGCGGTGATGCTTTCCGGAGAAACCGCTTCGGGCCAATTTCCTGTGCGTACCGCCGAAGTCATGTCGCAGATCGCTCAGGATGCCGATATATCGTTGTCCGAGGAACCATCGCACAATCGCATCCTGCGCATGCGCGAATCGGGTATCCGACAAGGCAAGGGAAGCTACGGCGACGCTATCGGGCAGGCAGTGTGCAGAACGGCCCACGCCATAGGCGCCACGCGAATCATCTGCTTTACCAAATTGGGGTTCACGGCAGCCCTCATCGCGCGATATCGACCAAGTGTGCCGATCACTGCCGTCACACGCGAAGAAAACATTCAACATCGCTGCTCGATTATATGGGGTGTGGACTCGATTATGACTGCGGAAAGTCCGAACATGGAGACCCTGGACGATTTGGTCGACAGGATCCTTCTGGAGAATAATCTGGCGGATCCCGGAGACACGGTTGTGATCGCCGGGGGAGTGCCCTTCGCGATTCGAACGCGCACGAACATGATGAAGCTGCATACTGTTGGGGGCAGTCTGTAGTCCGGGTCGATATTTCCACAGCAAATTAATTACAATAGAGCAATGCTCGCAAACAAGCCGAAAATTTCCAGTAACTGGTTTCAGAACACTTTCGACTCGCTCTACCCTATTCTCTATGCGCACCGGACGATTGAAGCCGCAGAGGCCGAAACGCTGTTCTCGATTCAGCAGATCCGTTTGCAACGAGATGACCGGGTGCTGGACCTATGCTGCGGCGGCGGCAGGCACATCGCCCATCTGGCCAAAGAGAGCGAGCATGTCGTCGGACTGGATTACTCCCCCCAATTACTCGCTATCGCCAGAGAGAGCTTGGGGACGGGTATCCCGCTCATTCGCGGAGACATGCGCTATCTCCCCTTTCACGAACACTTCGACGTGATCATGAACTATTTTACCAGCTTCGGATACTTTCAGGATCAGCATGAGAACCAACAGGTCGTCCACAATATGATGGACGCGCTGAAACCCGATGGCCGCTTTTTCATCGACTACATGAACAAAGAATGGGCGATCAACAATATTGAAAACGAGACTCATCGGACTGCAGAGGGCTTCGAAGTCCACGAACGGCGCTGGATTGAATCGAACGGTTCACGAATCAACAAAGCGACGATAATCAATCGCGGCGGCGATGAAATAAAACACATCGGCGAATCTGTTCAACTCTACACTGAAGATGAATTTTCGCAAATGCTGGAGAAAGGCGGTGCTGTGATCGATGCCATGTTCGGCGACTATAGCGAAGCCGGAGTTTCGCCCGACCACTCCCGCATGATCGTTGTAGGCAGGAAGGCATAGCATGGCGACACTTCGCGAGGCGTACATTGATGAATCGCCGGAAATCCTCTCGCTGTATGGAAAGCCTGTCGCGTCGTTGTTTTCCTCACCGCCGGAAGCCTTCTCGTGGGACTCAAAACTTGTCGAAGCGATTCGAGAGTTCAACGCGGACCTCGGACATACGCCCCCCTTCACTGGGAACGAAGCAGTCGTTATCACGGGTCAACAGCCCGGTATTTTCGCAGGTCCTCTTTACTCTGTATACAAAGCCATTACCACCATCAAGCTCGCGGAAAACATTTCGCAGAAACACGATGTTCCCTGCGTGCCTATATTCTGGGTGGGCAGCGAAGATCACGACTTCGACGAAGCGGCTACGATCTGGTATCCCTCCAAAAAACACGTGTCCCATTCACTCACCCTCGAACAGCAGCCGGACCAGGCAGGCAATGCACTCCATCAGGTAAGCCTGACCGAACAGATTCACGGATTGATTGACGAGCTGGGCGATTCCGTAGTGACG
>DTSJ01000214.1 GCA_012965445.1 Candidatus Hydrogenedentota bacterium | reverse complement strand
TGGCGATCAACGGGCGACTCGGGGGGACAGAGACGGGGATGATTCTTGAAGTGGGCAGCGGGTTGTCTCCTATTGTTACGGGCCGGGATCAGATTGTGTACTCTGAGTTGTCCTTTCGGGCGCTCCAGACACTGAAGCGATTAAACGAGAACCGGGGGCATTACGTTGTCGCAGATGGGACTCGACTTCCGTTTCGTGATGGAGCAGTCCCGCGCGTTGTGTGTTCTGAAGTTCTGGAGCATGTTGAACACGATGAGGTTGCTATCGGCGAGATTGGGCGGGTGTTGACGGCTGATGGTATCGCGTATATCACGGTACCGCATCGCCACATGTATTTCGCATCGGACGACGCGTTCGTGGGTCATTTCAGGCGTTATGAAGTTTCTGATATGGAGTCTAAGCTGAATCGGTGCGATTTGGAGCTGGTCCGGATTCAGAAAGTATTGGGGCCGCTTGAGAAAGTTACGATGTGGAGCGTGGTCAAGTTATTTTCGATCATCATTCGGATTGCAGGGCGCAAAGAGGCTTCGGCATCCTCTTCTTCGATGTGGATGTCGGTGTTGGAGCCGTTCATCAAGTGGGGAAATTTTTGCTATACTATTCTCGCTAGAATTGATGCCTGGCTCTGGCCTCGTTCCCTTTCCACGGTGTTGTTATTCGAAGCGAGTCGATCCGAATCTGCGAAGCGCTAGCAGGATTCCATAGAAAGTGTCCGTGTAAATGAATCAGAAGCGTTATACCCTGGAAGCTCTTGAAAATTATAAGGCGATACCCGGCCCGGTCGTGTGTGTCGTGATGGACGGGGTGGGTCTGGGCAATTGCGATGAGGCTGACGGGGTGCATCTCGCTTACACGCCAGTACTGGACAAATTGATGGCTGAAGAGCCGCTGTATTGTCAGTTAAAGGCGCATGGGATGGCGGTTGGGATGCCGACGGACGGGGACATGGGAAATTCCGAGGTTGGGCATAACACGCTGGGAGCCGGGCGGGTTTTTCCGCAGGGCGCGAAGCGCGTCAATGAAGCGATCAGGTCGGGGGCGCTTTTCGAAGGAGCGGCCTGGAAGAAGGCGGTGGAGCGCGGACGTGACGGGGGTACGCTGCATTTTATCGGGCTGCTTTCGGACGGGAATGTTCATTCTCATATTGATCAGCTGGTTGCGATGCTGGACAAGGCTGCGGAAGACGGTGTTGAGCGTGTGCGGATTCATGTGCTGCTGGATGGTCGTGATGTGAAGGAACGATCTGCGCTGAATTATCTGGGGATTCTTGAAGAGAAACTGGGCGCGATCAAGGCCGGGGGCAAGGACTTTCGGGTAGCTTCGGGCGGGGGTCGGATGCTGGTAACTATGGACCGATATAACGCGGACTGGGCGATGGTGGAGAAGGGCTGGCGGACGCATGTGCTGGGGGAAGGGCGGCAGTTTGCATCGGCGGCTGAGGCTGTGCAGACGTACTATGATGAGAGTTCAAAGGTGACGGACCAGTATCTTGAGAGTTTCGTGATTGCTGAGGATGGTGCCGGGATCGGGACGATCGAGGACGGCGATGCGGTGCTGATGATCAACTTCCGGGGCGATCGGGCGATTGAGATATCGATGGCTTTTGAGCTGGAGGAGCTGGAACGATTTGATCGGGTACGCAGACCGGATGTTTTTTATGCGGGAATGATGCAATATGACGGGGACCAGAAGATTCCGGAGCATTTTCTGGTCGAACCCGCAAATGTTCAGGGGGTCTTGGGCGAGTATCTCTGCGATGCGGGTGTTACTTCGTTCGCGATATCTGAAACGCAGAAGTACGGGCATGTGACGTATTTCTGGAACGGTAATTCTTCCGGGTATATCGACGATTCCTTGGAGCTGTACGTGGAGGTCTCTTCTGACAATATTCCTTTTGATCAGCGTCCGTGGATGCAGGCGGCGGAGATAACGGATGCTACGATAGCGGCAATCGAGGAGGGTAAGTACAAGTTTATACGGCTGAATTATCCGAACGGGGATATGGTTGGACACACGGGGGTACCTGCGGCGATTCGGATTTCGGTGGAGGCGGTGGACCACAGTCTTGGTCGATTGCTGGAAGTCTTGGAGGCTGCGAAGGGGGCGGTGGTGATTCTAGCGGATCATGGTAATGCGGATGTGATGTTTACGGAGAAGGACGGTGTGCGTGAGGCGATGGTGGCGCATACTTTGAATCCGGTACCGTGTATTATCAAGGACTACAGCGGGCAGGGGCGGTTTCGTTTAGACGAGGGCGTCACGAAGAATACGCCTGGCTTGAGCAATGTTGCCGCGACGTTGTGCAACCTGCTCGGATACCAGTCGCCTCCAGAGTACGATTCGTCGCTGATTCGTCAAATTTAGCATTGCGAAAGCGAGGCCGAGTGACGAGGTACTATTGAAGCGGCGGTGATGTTGAATCTGCGAGGCCGTCGGATCTGGGGACCCAAGTAAGAATGCCGGAATCGTCAATGAAGAAGTTGCGACTGCCATGGCGAGACGAAGCGGCATTTGCTGTGACTGTATAAGCGGGTGCGACCGTATTCGCGCTGAGCGCGATGACGAAATCGTAGCCAGACTTCTGGGCTGTGTTCGATCCACCTAAAACGGCATCCACGAATTGGGGGACGCCGTTGTAAAGCTCAGTTAAGGTACCATATTGGGGAACGGTGCCGGACATGCTTATTGCCGAGGTTTTGAACTGCGCTTCGGCAGTAACTATTGTGCGTAATGTGCTGATCGCGCTGGCTTCATTGGCGCCTATCTGGGATCGCAACAGATTGGGAATTGCAATGGCGGCAATGATGGCGATAATGGCGACAACTATCATGAGTTCAATGAGTGTGAATCCTGGATTCTTCATTTTTACTCCTTATCTATAACGGGAAAATCAAGAGATTTATACATGAATAACTCTTTTCTCGCTCTGATCCGTCATCTTCATTCTATATGGTAAAGATGGAAGGTTTATGGCAATATTGTCACGTTCTTGTGACATTAGGAAGAAATATCTGGAATATTTCCGACTCATCCGACCAATCAGTTATCAGATCAATTTGTTTCTATTCAAATGGTGGTTCCACTTGATGCCGGGATACGATTCTAATAGTGTCTAACCGACATTACCCATATGGACCTGCTCGTGACCATTACGGGCAAGTTCTCCTCCATGGTAGGGACGACAGCCGACG
>DTSJ01000213.1 GCA_012965445.1 Candidatus Hydrogenedentota bacterium | reverse complement strand
GCCATAGCGACTTCGGTTTTCGGAGAAATTGTTGAGGCCGGGCGTACGCTAGCGGGTCAGAGAGGGCTGGAACCGCTATTCAGTCCCCAGGTGCGCAAGGAAACGTGGGCCAGAATAATTGATTCCGCGAATCGACACAATGACCCAGGTACCTTCACCACGTTAATCGGTTATGAATGGACGAGCGGTCCCGATGGTCGGAACTTGCACCGTAACGTATTCTTTAGGGGGGACACGGCGCCACTGCCCTTTACGCGTGTGCAGTCTCAGGATCCCGAAAGGTTGTGGGACTGGATGGACAAGGTACGCGGACAGGGACATGAAGTGCTGGCGATTCCTCACAACTCGAACCTTTCGGACGGACTGATGTTTCCTTTGGAAACCAACGAGGGAAACCCACTGACGAAAGATTATGCTGGTCAGCGTAACCGGAATGAACCGCTGGTGGAGGTGACGCAGGTCAAGGGAACTTCTGAAACGCATCCAATGTTGAGTCCGAATGATGAGTTTGCTGATTTCGAGTTGGTGGAGCAGTATGTCGGATTGAGTACGCCGGTTACGAGGCTTAAGGGAAGCTATGTACGTGATGCTTATCGGACGGGCTTGGAATTTCAGGATGACGAAGCGTTTAATCCTTATCGTTTTGGTCTTGTGGGCGCGACGGACAGTCACACGGGGATTGTTCCGGCGGAGGAGAACGACTATTCTGGGAAGGTTGGCACGTCGGATGGTTCGCCTGAGGCGCGATTTAATAATGATGCGAGTTTTGGCATGGACGTGAGCAAGTTTAGCGCGTCGGGGCTGACAGGAGTTTGGGCAAACGAAAATACGCGCGCGGGTGTTTATGACGCTTTGGCGCGCAAAGAAACGTGGGGGACGACAGGACCTCGTATTCGGGTTCGCTTTTTTGGCGGGTTTGATTTTGCGGGGATTGTTCCGGGTTCCGCGGATTGGGTCAAAGCGGCTTATGCGAAGGGCGTGTCGATGGGGGGCTCGCTACAGACAAGGAAATCGAGTGTGGGAGATGCACCTACTTTTGCGGTGTGGGCGATGAAGGACCCCGAGAGCGCTAATCTTGACCGAATTCAGATCGTGAAGATGTGGTCGCAGAGTGGACAGAGTCATGAGCAGGTCTACGATGTCGTGTGGTCAGGTGAACGCAGGATTGACAAAAAGACGGGCAAGCTTCAGGCTGTGGGGAATACGGTGAATCTTGATACGCTTGAATATGAGAACAGCATCGGTTCGGTGGAATTGCAGGGGATTTGGACAGACCCTGATTTTCATCGGGTTCATAACGCGACGTATTACGCGCGGGTCATCGAAATCCCGACTCCTCGCTGGAGTATGTTTGACGCGAAGGAGTTGGGTGTTGAACATCCTGCAAAGTTACATAAGACGATTCAGGAACGGGCGTATACTTCGCCTATTTTTTATGATCATCATTAGCGACAAAATGATGTTTCAGAGAAGCAAATCGGGCGACGCATTTAGCTACGTATTCAGTAGGTCGTGTAGTAAGCAAGGTTCCCGGCAATCGTTCTTCTAGGCAATGTTTCGACAACTATAAGAGCAAACAAAGCGACTGCAGAACCCGAAATAAATACCCAACCCGAATACACAGGGACGACGTATCGCAAATTACTCCATGTGATACCGTCTTCACTCATCCAGTCCCGTAATAAAAAAGCCAACAAGAAAGATCCAGTAATACATAGTGGGAAAGATATAATCCCGAAACTAATACGTTGCCGAATTACGTCTGATGGCTCGAAAAGGCTGTCCTCGACTGGCCCGGACTGAATCGTATCGACAACATCGCTCATACTATATCCTCGATTACGTCACAACGAGTACGAGATTAAGTATTAAGTATATATTCTCGCATCCTTGATCACAAACGAATGTAAACGATACGCCCAAATATTTTTTCAATCCAGCCCAAGCCCCTCTGCGTCTCTCTGGTGAAAAACCGCTAGCGCATCCTTCCGCGCCTGCTCGAGGAGTCGGACGTCCCTGATTAGGTCGGCTACTCGTAAATCTGATACGCCAGACTGGCGGACTCCGTATAACTCACCGGGGCCACGTAGTTTCAGGTCTTCTTCGGCGATTATGAAGCCGTCGTTTGTTTCGCACATGACTTCGATACGGCGTTTTCCTTCTTTGGTTTTTGGCTTTCTGACCAGGAAGCAGTGGGATGGTGCTTCGCCCCGGCCTACTCTTCCGCGGAGCTGGTGGAGTTGAATTAGTCCGAAGTTTGATGCGTCTTCGATGATCATGGTTGTGGCGTTGGGGCAGTCGATGCCTACTTCGATTACGGAGGTGCTGAACAGGACTTGTATGTCGCCGTTTGAAAATGCGTTCAGGATTTCTTCTTTTTCTTCGGACTTCATTCGACCGTGGAGCAGGGCGGTTGTCAGTGAGGCGAGGGGGCCGTGAGCGAGTTCTTCGAAATGGTCGGTGACGTTTTTCACGTCCCGCGTCTCGGACTCCTCCACCAGCGGACACACGACGAAGGCCTGATGCCCCTTCTCCGCCTCCTCGCACAGATAGTCATACATCCCCGCAATTTTAGCAGGCGTAACATAACTCGTCTTGATGGGCAGACGACCCGGCGGCAATTCATCAATCAGCGACAGATCGCACCCCCCGTAAACCGTAATCGCCAGCGTACGAGGAATCGGCGTCGCGGTCATCTGCACGACATCCGGCATCTCTCCTTTCCGCGTCAACGTCTCCCGCTGCATCACTCCGAAGCGATGCTGCTCATCGATCACCACGAGCCCTAGCTTATGAAATTGCGTCGACTCCTGCACCAGCGCATGCGTCCCCACGACGACATGGATGTCGCCCCGCGCCAGCGCATCGCGTACCCCGGCCGTATCGTCAGAACCTCCCGTCAGCAGACCTACCGCGATTCGCAGCGGCTCCAGATACTCCCGCAGTGTCCGATGATGCTGCTCCGCCAGGACCTCCGTCGGCACCATGACGGCCACCTGATATCCGCCATCCACTGCCGCCGCCATCGCGAAACAAGCTACCAAAGTCTTCCCGCAGCCCACGTCCCCCTGCAGCAGCCGACGCATCGGTAGTGCCGAAGCCATGTCCCCAAGCAAATCATCGACCGCACTTTTCTGCCCCCCCGTCAACTCAAACGGCACCGACTCCCGAAGCGCTTTCAGCTTATCCCCGT
>DTSJ01000212.1 GCA_012965445.1 Candidatus Hydrogenedentota bacterium | reverse complement strand
AAGGCCCCGATATCGGCGAACAGTATCGATCTGCGATTTTCTACTATGACGATGCCCAAAAAGAGACCGCCGAAAAACTCATTGGCATTCTCGAATCCAAAGGCCTTAAGGTGGCCACGAAACTCCACCCTGCAAAAACCTTCTACCCCGCGGAAGACTACCACCAGGATTTTTACCAGAACAACGGCAAAACACCCTACTGCCACGTGTACAAGAAACGGTTTTAGCCGTCGTCAGTCCCTGAGTTCTATCCGTATTTGTTGATCGAGGAAAACTCCACAACTTTACTGCTTGTTGAACACGGGCTTTCTCTTTTCAAGAAATGCTGTCACGCCTTCGGTGAAATTTGGCGCATCGGTCAAGTGGGGCTGTCGCTCGCATTCGTAGTCGAGTTGCTCCGCGAGCGTAGCGTGTTCGGCGTGAGCGAATGCCATGCGGACTTCCCTGTAGGTCGCGGTCGGACCGTCCCGGAGCTGACGGGCAACAGCCATCGCTTCCTCCATGAACGTCTCGTCATCCACGCATTTCCAAATGAGCCCCCACTCCTGAGCCTGCTCGGCAGAAATGCGATCTCCCAGCATCGCAAGGCCCATCGCCCGCGCTCGACCTACGAGATGGGGCAGGTGCCACGTGCTGCCCATATCCGGAATGATTCCGAGATTCGGCACAAAGACTTGAATGAATTTTGCGGAACGAGCGGCGATGACGATATCTCCTGCCAGGGCAAGGCCCATGCCGCCTCCGGCCGCTACGCCGTTGACTGCCATGACAACGGGCACCCGAGCGTCGTATATTTCCTGTACCATCGGGTTGAATCCAGTCCGCATCCGATGCTCGGTTCTCTCGCCCGTGGACATACCGTCGTCGTTCGGATCTGCTGCCGAACTGCTCGTAAGGTCGGCCCCGGAACAAAACCCCCGCCCTGCGCCTGTGATAACCAGAACCCGAGCCGAGCCGTCTTCATTTACATGTTTCACTGCAGCGTGAACGTCCCTGATCAGATCCATATTGATAGCATTCAGCGCGTCCGGGCGGTTCAAGGTAAGCGTCGCGATGCCATCCGACACATCAAGTAAAACTGTTTCAAATTCCATCGGGAGAACTCCTGTTTATCCTATTTTGTGACATCTTTTACGCTCTATACCGAGACTCGCCAGTATAGCCGAAATCCACATCGGTTGGGCAACACCGTCGCGATCCCGGATTGAGCGGGAATTGCTGAAATCCGCTTCCTAATGACTATCCAGAATGTCCTTCACAACATGACCATGCACGTCGGTCAGGCGGAAATGTCGACCTTGGAACATATAGGTCAGGCGCTCGTGGTCGATTCCAAATTGATTGAGTATGGTTGCCTGGAGATCGTGGACATGGACGCCTTTTTCCGCGACATTGAATCCCAGATCGTCTGATGCACCGTA
Organism: Candidatus Hydrogenedentota bacterium; assembly: GCA_012965445.1. Next base: position 1,777 of record DTSJ01000212.1, on the reverse strand, counting down.
GGTGATGCCGGGCTTGATCCCTCCGCCCGCCAACCATGTGGTAAAGGCATAAGGGTGGTGGTCGCGTCCCCATTTGACTCTATCGTCGAGGTCGCCTTGAAGGAAAGGCGTGCGGCCGAATTCACCGCCCCAAATCACCAGGGTCTCGTCCAAGAGTCCACGCTGTTTTAAATCTTTCACCAGAGCTGCCGATGGCTGGTCTGTATCTTTACACTGGGTATACAGCTCGGTCGTCAGACTATTGTGTTGATCCCAGCCGGCATGCATCACCTGAACGCAACGGGTGCCGCGTTCTACGAGTCGACGGGCCATGAGGCAATTGTGGGCGAAGGTGCCTCGTTCCTGAACCTGTGGTCCATACATCTCGAGTATGTGGGCTGGCTCTTTTGATATGTCTGTGAGATCGGGCACAGATGTCTGCATATTGAAGGCGAGTTCATATTGAGCAATCCGGGTATCGATTTCGGGGTCGCCGGATTGTTTAAGTTTCATTTCATTCAGTGCGGCGATATCGTCGAGGATGCCCCGTCGAATTGATCTACTCATGCCGTCCGGGTTGGAGAGATAGAGTACCGGATCTCCCATGCTTCGAAATTTTATGCCTTGAAAGCGTGACGGCAGGAAACCGGAACCCCAGTAAAAGTCGTAGAAAATTTGGCCGCAGGATGTACCCTTGCTGACGGATGTCAGCACCACGTATCCGGGAAGGTTTTCATTTTCACTTCCCAAGCCATAGGTCAGCCACGCGCCGACGGCAGGCCGTCCCGGCATTTCGGAGCCGCTCAGGCAAAACGAAATTGCGGGGGCATGATTGACCGCTTCTGTATACATGCTCTTGATAAAGCAGAGGTCATCGACGATTTCTGCGGTATGGGGCATGAGATCGCTGACCCAAGCTCCGCTTTGACCGCGCTGCTTGAATGGTTCGACCGGCTCGAGCATCAGCTTTCCGTTGGGGTCACCTGTCATGGTGCTGAACCTTTTGCCGCTTATGTATTCCTCGGGTACAGGCTTACCGTGCATATCGTGAAGCAGCGGTTTGTAGTCGAACAGGTCCACATGGGTGGGTCCACCATTTTGGAACAGGTAGATGACGTTTTTGGCGCGGGCTGCGTGGTGGGGCAGATCGGGGAGTCCAAGTTGTCGAGTCCCGTTTTCATCGGAGGCAAAGACCGTTTCTTGTCCGAACAGGTTTGCCAGCGATGCAACGCCCAAACCGGTTACACAATTATCGAGAAATGTTCTGCGGGTAAATTGTCGTTGATATTCTTCAAGCGGATTCACGGCGTTATTCCTTCGTCATAGCTTCATCTGTATTTAGCAGTGCTAAACACAGACTGGCGTATGCCGCGTATTCTACAGTATCCAAATCGCTGGAGGGCTTCGATTCTCCCACCGATAAATATGCTTTTGCGGCATTTATATCTGCGGCGAACTGTAGCTTCAATCGCTCGATGCTTTGCACCAGCAGATTGAGTTCCTGTGTACTCGCCGAGCGTGCCATCGCAATCTGGAATGCGGTATCGATGCGTTCCCGGTCCGTTGCATCTTCTATCGTTAAAAGTCGCTCGGCAAAGGCTCGGGCCGCCTCCACAAACCCAGGTTCATTCAGTGTCGCCAGAGCATGGAGAGGGGTATTGGTTCGATTTGCTGTCACCGTACAGGTCTGTCGTGTAGAGGAATCGAAAAACATGGGAGGCGCAACGATTCGGCGCCAGTATGTATAAAGACTGCGCCGATACAGACTCTCGCCCGTGTCACGCTTGTACTTAATATT
>DTSJ01000211.1 GCA_012965445.1 Candidatus Hydrogenedentota bacterium | reverse complement strand
GGTTAAACTCAATCTCCTCAACGTCCGATGTGAACGAAGCAGGCAGCACAACAACTGTCGCCTTCTTCTTCGCCCAAAAAACCTCCGCATCCGAATTCGCCTGATCCGCAAGCGACTGCGTCCACCCCTCAAGCGAGGCCCCCTCCGTAATCCAGCGAGTCAGCAAATCGATTTCCTCGGAAGATAGCGCGTCCCCCTTCGCAGGCATCACATCCGGGTCATCCTCCGGCAGCGAGATCAATTCCACCAGCGTGCTGCCATCTGGATCGCCAGCCGCAACAACAATCCCGAATTCGCCCCCGACATTGATCCCCTCCGGTGTATCGAGCCTCAGATCCCCCTCCTGCTTTTCCGACCCGTGACACCGGATGCAGCGTTCCGCCAGAATCGGCCAGACATCGGCACTGAATCGAACGGCTTCACCCTCGCAATGGGTCGATATCCCCAATAAAACCACAGCAATTACGGCGGTCGAAAGAAAAAAACGGTGCATTTCCAAACTCCTGTGAAACTCAAGCGATCCCTACACTTTACGCTATGATTGGATGATTCTCAAATTCATCTGATCGGACGAAACTCCACGGGAATTCCCATTCCACCACAACCCGCGCCAATATCCCCGCCGAACGAATAAATTGCATCATCGGTGTGTTTATGATTAAATCGAGGATTAGTCCAAGTCAAAAAACAGGTCATGCGATACGATTCGCCGCGCCTGATAATCGAACAACAAGGAGAAAAACAATGAGTCGTTTTCGAGCAACAACCGCAGCATTTATGATGGTCCTCTTTCTGGGTACCGCATTCGAGTCACAGGCCCAGTATGGTCGCGAAAAGAAAGGCCCTGATGCCAGTCCCGCAGGAGTATCGACCCAGACCATTGGCACAAACAGCACCATATCCGTAAGCTACCACCGCCCGGCCGTCAAAGGCCGCGATATCTGGAACACCGGCCTCGCGAAATTCGGCAGTGATCGGCCCTGGCGCGCAGGCGCAAACGAAACCACCACCGTTACCTTCAGCGACGACGTAACCGTAAACGGCAAAGACGTTCCCGCCGGCACCTACGGATTCCACATCGCCCTGTCAGAAGACAAGTGGACCTTCGTATTCAACAAAAACTACAAAACCTGGGGGACTTTCCAGTATAAAATCGACGACGATGTACTTCGTGTAGACGCGAAACTCGTCGATGCCCCGAATCAGGAACGTCTCCTCTACAGCTACGAAAATCTGACCGCAGACGGCGCGGACTTGTTCATGCACTGGGAAAAGAAGAAAGCCTCGGTCACCGTAGAACTTAAAAAGTAACAACCCCATCCAAAACGAAAAAAGCACCAGTTCTGCCCAAAGCAGAGCTGGTGCTTCATTTCATATCGGAACAAAAACGCAAAACGGGAGGGCGACGCTCCCGCGGAGCCGATGCCAACCAGACCGACCCTCTCCCAAGAAATCGACCCCGTGCCATTCCCAACTCCCCCGGTGTCATTCCCAACTTGATTGGGAATCTCTAACACCAAAGCCCGCACACCAAGCAAAGCAGCACAAGCAAAGCAGCACAAGCAAAGCAGCACAAGCAAACCAAAAAACTCTTTGCTTCTTTGCGCCTTTGCGTCAAAATCCCTTCGCGGTTTTCCCAAACACCAAGCCTCCACGGATCAAAACGAATACTTCAATCGAAAATTGATGCTGTCGTCCTTATGAATCGCGATCATCGGGTCTTCGTTGTCCGCGTGCAAAAACAACCGCGCTTCAAACTCAGCCTTCCACCCGTCACTGAGCCGATGCTCCGCCTCTACCAGCACCGCAACCGTATGATTGTCGACATCAAACAGTCCTCCCGCAAGAATCGCCGTGCTCGCCTCATTGTTCAGCGCAAGCCGCGCCCCTGCAAAAATATCATTGTCACTGACGACAAATGGCGCCGAACCATCGTCGTCCCTATCATCAAATTGATACTCAAGCAGCAGACCCAGGTCTGCGTTCGACTCGAAAACCTGATACAACGTATATTCAAATCCGCCCACACCCGCATAAAACTGATCGCCATGCCCCGTCCGCGAGATCCCCTCAAATTTCCACAGCCACGCGTCCTTCGTATACTGAACTTCAGCGCCAATCTGATGGATGATGTCATAATGCGGCCGCAGCGAATGAACTCCCGTCATTCCAATCTGAGGTATCAGCCTCGCCTCGCGGCTCGTGCCGTAAAAATCTGACACCGCGACATCCCAGTCCCCAAATGTGCGAAACCACCGAAACGCAAAATCCACATGCTCCTTTTCCGCGCCGGAATCATAGGTTACGCGATGAGCGTCTATCGGAAACGGTCCGCGCCGTCGCGCATCATCTCCCGGAAAAGTACGCGCACGAAAACCCGGTAGCACAAAAAAACTGTAGTCCCCCGATCGGTGATACCAGTTGAGGTTCAGCATCGGCTGCCCCAGCTTGTCCTCGCCGTCAATATCTTCCGGACCGTCCGTCTGATTCACAATATCGACCAGATGAACCGACTCAGTAACCCCCCAGAACACCCGTGAAATACCGATTGTCGTGTCCCATGTATCCGCCAGATGAAGATAACTCCCCTCCCGGATATCAAAGTGACTCCGCTCATCGTCGTGCGCATCAATCCGAAGATACGGCTCAAAAGTCAGCCGCTCCCCGCCGTCATTCCACTCATACACAAACTCAGGTTGAATCGCTCCCGAAGGTGAAAAAGTCGCGTCCTCCTGATCCGAATAAGCCGGGTTCTCCGGAAACACGCGCACCTCCAACTCAGCACTCCCCGAAATGTCCCACTGAGCATGCGAGCTTGGTGCGACCGCCGCAAACGCGCACAACAGAACGAAGGCAAATCGCGACATCGATTAACGCGCCCGCTTCAAACGCGTAGACGTAAACAATGACTCCGACAAGCCAGTATCAAGAGCGTACTCGCCAAACGTAAGCTCAGTGCTTTTCCCTGTCTGATGATTGTTCATGTTCATCTTGTGAGAACGCCAGAATTTCCCTTTGTATTGCCTGTACTCGCTGAACACCAGCGTCTTCAGCAGTGACTTCTTCCGGTCATAGTACTCGATCTTCATCGGCCTATATTCCGCCGTGTCGATCCAGACAACTTGCTTCGTGTATCCGCTGTTCTTGTAAACCGGAACGCGCTCGCTCAGAAAACAGTTCTGACCGTCCAGTTTCTCATC
>DTSJ01000210.1 GCA_012965445.1 Candidatus Hydrogenedentota bacterium | reverse complement strand
GATTTTCGGGTGTTGTCTCAGGAACGCATCAATGAAGAAAAAGGAATTGCTTGGTGCTGACAGATTGAGAATTTCCTCATTGGAAAGCGACGTATGTGAAGAAACCAGTTGAGTGTCCACGTCCATCAGGCGCGAACTTCCCATTAGGAGAAGCGTGGGGGTAGGCGTATCGCTGGTCAGGTATTCCGATTCGTTCAGTTTCATATTCCGAATGACTATCGAATCCCCTTCGACGAAGAAGTGGTCCGGCATGATTTGTATCAGGACGGTAAAGGACAGAAACACGGCGATTGCGATACCTCCTGCGGAGGTGAGTTTTGGCAGACTACTGTCAGGCCTAGAATTGGAAGTAGAAGAATGTTTCATTCGATCCTCCTCGAACATAAGCAAGTAGAACTAAACCAAACCCGTATGCTAATCCGCGCACCCACCGAGGTGAGGATTTATCAAACGGGACGTCTGATGGTGAAGAGCGTAGCATCAGATCAAGCACGAATATTGTCAGGCCGTAGACTGCGAGGTTTTCGATGATCCCGGTTGACTTTATCGCCTCCAGTCCATGCCATTGTGCTGGCGATGCAATTGTTTTGAAATAAACGGACATAGTCGACAAATCGGGTGACCTGAAGGGGATGTAGGAGAAACAGGCTAGATGAAAGATTACAATTACGCCGAGCATTCGGCGGAGTAGTCCTGAACGATTTTCTTGCGATTTGATATTCTTGGTTGTTGAAAAAGTGTCGGTACACAGTCGATGGACGGCGAGATAGAATCCGTTGAGTCCACCCCAGAGAATGTAGGTCCAGCCGGCACCGTGCCAGAGCCCACCCAGCAGCATGGCAATCATCAGATTGCGATACTGCCTTACCTTGCCATAACGATTTCCGCCGAGCGGTATATAGAGATAGTCGCGCAGCCATGTTGACAGGGAAATGTGCCAGCGCTGCCAGTAAACTGTAATGTTGCTGGACAGATAAGGTGCCCTGAAATTTTCCATGAGCTCTATTCCCATCATGCGGCTGGTGCCGCGCGCGATGTCTGAATATCCGGAGAAATCACAGTAGATCTGAATCGCGAAACAGTACAGGGCCAGCCATAGAAAGAGTCCGTCGTGGGCCGCCGGATCCGCAAATGCTTTGTTAGCAAACGGCGCTATAGTGTCGGCGATCGCGATTTTTTTGACGAATCCCCACAGGATCAACTGTGTCGCACTATTCCACTTCTCCGGGGTCATGTGTCTTGGAGCCTCGATCTGTGGAATAAGGCGTCGAGCTCGTTCTATGGGGCCTGCTACGAGCTGAGGAAAGTATGCGACGTACATTGCATACGATATTAAATTGGTAACGGCTTTCTGCTCATTTCGATAAACGTCGATTGTATATGCCATGGTTTGAAATGTGTAAAAGCTAATTCCAACTGGCAGTATGACGTTCAACAACGGGGGATGGGCTTCGAGTCCGAGGCTGCTTAATAATTCTGTTGCGGAGTCTACGAAGAAGTCGAAGTACTTAAATGCTCCCAAGAGCCCAAGATTGCCGACAATACTGAGCAGCAATAGTCGTTTTTTGAACCTCCGCTCGGATGCTCGTTGAATGCCTTGGGCTATGGCGAAATCGAGGACTGTGGAGAACAGCAGTAGTCCGAGAAATCGCCAGTCCCAGAACCCGTAGAAAATGTAGCTTACTACGACGATCAGAATGTTTTGCCGTCGATGAGGGAGGATCCAGTATAGAGCGAGAACGATTAGAAAAAATAATATGAATAGCCAAGAATTAAAGAGCAATGGACATCCCCTGTGCAGGTGCTCAACGATGCGATCTTATCATACCGACGGGTTTCCCTCAACTCGCAAATCTTGACTTGAATCGGTCTGGGAGACTATACTTTTGGTAGCATTCAGGTGGTTCAGAAGTGTTCTGGAGTAAGTTATGATCTGGTTCCCAATAGCGTTTTGGTGCGGCGAGGGATGGAGGAATTTTTGGAAGGCTTCCGCATTTTTTGGCATCGTATTTTTCGCGATCCAAACCGGGGCGAGAGCTGAGACTGGTACTCCGACTTACACGCGTGATGTAATGTCTATCATTCAGGAAAGCTGTCAAGTCTGCCACCGTCCGGGACAGATTGCTCCTATGTCGTTTATGAGTTATGAGGAGATTCGTCCGTGGGCAAAGGCGATTCGGAAAGTAGTGGCCAGCCGCACGATGCCTCCGTTTCATGCGGAAACGTCTTTGGGGGAGTTTGAGAACGATTCCCGTCTAACGAAGGCGGAGATAGCGGTGATAGTGGGTTGGGTTGACGGCGGTGCTGAACGGGGCGATCCGGAGGATGCTCCTCCGATGAAAGACTGGCTCGGTTCGAAATGGGTGATTGACGAGCCTGACCTCGTGATTAACTATCCTGAGTACGTAGTTGGAGGCGACGGCAAGGATGAGTATGTGGTGTTTTTTCCTGATCACCGTTTTACTGAGGATAGGTGGGTCGATTCGATTGAGTTTCGGGATCCCGACTATACAAGTGTTCACCACGCGGGCATCTTCGCAGTTGATGAAGCGTTTTCGGTACCGGAATCGAAGCTGAGCGTTATTGATGCGAAGAATTTTGAGAGTTCGCGGACGCCGTTCAAGCCAACGGAACATATTCTTATTGAGCTTCTCAAGCAGAAATTTTTGTATACTTGGACGCCGGGATTTGGGTTATTTCATCTTTCGGCTGGCGAGGGAATATCGATTCGGGAGGGCGAATCGATAATTATTCAAAGTCATTTGGGACCGGGTCAAGAGTCGCGCGTTGTGGATCTTTCGCTTGCTTTGAAATTTTCGGACGGGCTTATTACGAAGTCGAGTCATCGCATGGATCCGCTCGTACTTAAGTTGGAGATTCCTCCGGGCGAGTCGCATTACGAGGTTCGTCGGAAGCGATTGGTGAAGGAACCTATAGCGGTGTATGCTTCGTGGACGCACATGCACTTGCGGGGTAAGTCGAACAAGTTCGTATTTCACTATCCCGACGGGCGAGTGGACACGGCGTTTGATATTAGACCGTTCAGCTTTGACTGGCAACGGCTGTATGTATTGAAAGATCCCTTTGAAGTACCGGCCGGGACAACAATAGAGTTTGTGGGTGTATGGGACAACAGTTCTGACAACCTTTTCAACCCTGATCCGAGCAAGACGGTCTATTGGGGCGGATCGACGTTGGACGAAATGTATGGTGCGACTCTTTTTTACTCAAAGGATCTTGAGGAACCGTTTGAGGTAAGAGAGGGTATAGCTGTCGTTGATGAAGTGAAATAACGGTTTCCTACCATACCTCAAAACTCTAGTGAGCGGAGTTGAATGTCCAGCGTAAATCCTGTACTCTCCTAATCGATTTTTCAGTCGCATTCAGAGGGTTCGATTCTTGCTGTTTAATTCACTAGAGTTCGTATTGTTTTTCATCGTCGTCATCCCGCTGTACAGCGTGCTGCGCGGGAACTGGACCGTACGAAAAGCGTTTCTACTTGCCAGCAGCTATGTTTTCTATATGGCGTGGAATCCACCATTCGTCCTGCTTCTCGTTTTTTCGACTCTCCTTGACTACGTGGCAGGACATCGTATTTCGGGTACGACACGAAGAGGTGTTCGTATTGGATGGCTGACGGCGAGCATTTCGGGGAACCTGGGTGTACTGGCATTTTTCAAGTATGGTGATTTCATTCTGTCGAGTATATGGTCTGCTCTGCCAGACACTGCCGTATACCCGAACTGGGTGACGGATATAGTTCTTCCGATCGGGATTTCTTTTTATACGTTTCAGTCAATGAGTTATACGATTGATGTCTACCGCGACAAGGCATCATGTGCAAACTCCTTCCTTGACTTCGCGGTGTACGTTTCATTTTTTCCACAGCTCGTGGCGGGGCCTATTATCCGAAGCCGTGAATTTCTACCGCAATTGACTGAGGAGCACAGTGCTTCGGCGACGGACATTCTCCAGGGCATGGATCAGATGTTTCGCGGTTTCTTCAAGAAGGTCGTCTTGGCGGATACTTTGGCTGTTTATGTTGACGCAGTTTACGCCGCCCCGGAACAATTCGGAGCGTTCAATCATCTGTTGGCCGCGTATGCATATGCGTTCCAAATCTATTTCGATTTCAGCGGTTATAGCGATATCGCGATCGGTACTGGGCGGATTCTGGGTTTTCGGGTTCCGCCGAACTTTAGACTGCCGTATCTCGCGCGCGGTCCGGCCGATTTTTGGACACGGTGGCACATCAGTCTTTCGAGCTGGCTGCGTGATTACCTTTACATCTCCGTTGGCGGGTCCCGAGGAGGCAGGTTGAAGACAATCAGAAATCTTCTTATCACAATGCTTTTAGGGGGACTGTGGCACGGGGCGGCGTGGAATTATGTCTTATGGGGTGGATTTCACGGAATTTGGCTGGTTGTTCACCGGATTCTATTTCGAGACCGGATATTGTTTCGAGTGCCCAGGGGCATATCAGTCTTCGTTACTTTTCATCTTGTGTGCCTTGCCTGGGTCTTTTTTAGAGCACAAAGTTTTGAAGCGATCTCGATCGTTCTGCGCAATTTGACCAATTTTGAACTACCCTTTTACCTCGCGACGCCGGACGTACTGTTTGCCATCGCGGCAGGATTTATATCTCACCTCATGGGAGCTTCGACGCATTTACAACGGATGTGGAACGACTCGTTCTTCGGAATCAAGAGTTTTTGGTATGCTTTCGTGATCGTGTCGGTATTTTTCGTTACGAGGACAAGTGCGAATTTCATATACTTTCAGTTTTAGTCGGTTTTCAACGTCATCAGGTCTAGTGATACGTTGACGAATGCTAAGGTGGCGAAGTGCAACGAGGAGCGATAAAGCTACATATGAAAGCGAGTTCACAGCGAACGCGGCCCGTTTGTAAAATTTTGGAAGCAGTGTATACGAAGAGAACGACGCGTACAGAAGATTGTGGCGCGAGGACACCATGAATTCAGATGGCATAGCGACGGCAGGTTACAACACGGCAGGAATTCTGTGCATATTATTGATCATGACCATCATTCTTCTATTCGTGTTCGGCTGGATATATCGGAAGCAATTGAGCGGTCATGGCCGTGTACGGCTGACCTGTGTGACAACGATACTGATTCCGCTTGCGTTTCTTTCGGCGGGGTATGCACGGCGTGGGGAGGAACTTGTAGCAAAGGGTGTGCGCGCTCCGGATCTGGTGGCGCAGGTTGAGAAACTGGAACGCTATCTGACTTCCGAGAAGCACCTCGTGGACCGTGATGAGCTGTATTCGCTTGTGATATTGGGGGATTCTACGCATTACTATGATTTGACTTCCGCCCAAGAGCTGCTACCGCAGATTGAGAGGGCTCTTCCAAAGGCGTTGAAGGGGGAGATAGAATTGTTCGGTCTGAGACATATGGGGCTGGATGCGTTCGATTACTATTTCCTGCTCAATCGACTCGTCCGAGACAAACCAGACATGATTCTTATCCCTATGAACCTGCGTACGTTTGGGGAGAACTGGTCAGAAGGGGACATGACTTATTTCCCGGCTCTTGAAAGGTTTACCCAGTTGCGCGAGGTTCATCGAGCATCGTATATTTCGAGCGAGTCACGGGATATTCGATGGGATCTGGTCGTTATGCGCAAACTGGACTATGGCGTTATGGACGGAAGGGGCAGCTTGTTTCTTCGCGGAGCGAAGTTAACTTATGGTGAACGAAAACGGAAAATCGAGGACGGATTTGAAGAACGGTATTCAGAGTTCGCGAAATATATCCCGAACAGTTTTGTCGAAGAGAAACGTCGATTTTTCGAACGTGCGAAACGGGACTATACTCTGCACATCAATCCCGAACATTCGATGCTCGGCGCATTCGGAGCTCTTAATCGTCTGGCGCGGGAACATGGAATTCGAGTAGTGTACTATACCGTGGAATCCGACCGGAAGAACGTGAGACAGGAGGAGAATTTCGATTTAATTGAGGAGGAACTTTCGAAAGATCCTGATATATATTTCATAAATACCCTTGGGCTTCTGAACTATCGTCACTTCATGCAACGCGAGCATCTCACGCCTGTAGGGATAGAGCTTCTTGCACGATATCTTGCGAACGAGGTTGGGAAAATCGTACAGCAAGAATTGGGATTGACTGAAGTTACTTTCGTTAGGGTCGAGAAAGGCAGCTATAGAACTGAAACAGCACTCCAAATCCTCCTAGAGAATGTTGAAGGCATGAGCTTGTCGGAGTTGGAAGCGTTTGTGACGACCCTCGAGCCAGAACAGGTTGACGGCGTTCGCAAAATCTGGGAGCGAAAATACGGACCGCTCCCATAATTTATGAAGCAAGTCGATTTGAGGACGATGGGAGGCAGATTGTACGGCGGTCGAATTTCGTTGTGGTGTTTGATCGAATTTGAGGGGACGGGTACAATTCGGATGCAGTTCGCTTTTCCTGTTTGGCGGACGGTGACGGAGTGAACGTGATCGCAGAGCGAATTTCTATGGAAGACACCCGGAATGATCGGTTGAATCGGCGAGGGGAGCGACGGGTTTATCTTTTTGCCGGGGTTGGGCTAGCTGTCTTTGCGATGGCGACGTTTGGGGACGTTCTTCTGATGCAGGGTGATCGGGTGATCTCGTCTCGAATTGGGGATGGATCACAGTATTTTTCGCGGATGCGAGATTTCGGTTTTACGGAGTTGGCGAAGGGGAATATTCCTTTGTGGAATCCACATATTTTCGCCGGGACGCCTTTTGTGGGAAATTTTCAGTCGGCGATTTTTTATCCGGTTAATTTCATGTATGTGTTAATGCCGCTGCCGGCTGCGATGAATCTGGATATTACGATTCATGTGTTTTTGACGAGTTTTTTTATGTTTTGCTGGGCGCGGTTTCGTGGACTGCATCCGCTGGCGTGTATGGTGGCGGGGATTGTGCTGGCTTACGGCGCTGCGTATTTTTTGAGGGTATTGGCGGGACATTTTACGATGCTTGCTGCACTTTGCTGGTCGCCGCTGATATTTTTGGCGGTGGACAGGGTGTTTAGGCGTCCTTCGGTCGGCTGGACTCTTGTGGGGGTTGCTGCGACGACGATGCAGGTTTTGGCTGGGCATCCGCAGTCGCTATTTATGACGGCGCTGGCGGTTGGCCTGTATTGTATCTTTCGACTGGCGGGTGCGGAAGAGCGAAAGAAAGTCGTTGGATGCCTGGCGGTGATTGCTGTGTTTCCTTTATTTCTTGGGGCGGTACAGCTGCTTACGGGGCTTCAGGTGAGCCAGGAGAGCATGCGAATGGGCGGAGTGTCGTATGATTTTGCGACTACGTTTTCTTTTCATCCTGAGAACCTGCTGACGCTGCTTGCGCCAACGCTGTTCGGAGACACGGTGCATATTATGTACTGGGCGCGCTGGGCGTATTGGGATTCTACGGTTTTTCTGAGTATATCGGGGCTTAGTCTAGCGTTGTACGGCGCGTTTCACGGGACGGGGAATAATCGCTGCATCATGGCGGGACTTGCCCTGTTTTTTGGGTTCATCGCGCTGGGCAGGTATACGCCGGTGTATCAAGCGTTGTATTCGATTGTGCCGGGTTTGGACAGTTTTCGGTCCCCTTCGAAGTTTATGTTTTCAGCTACTTTGTTCATCGCGATGCTATCCGGTATGGGTCTGGACACCCTGTTGAGGGGGTCGAGGCGGTCGTTGGTGGTTGTATCAGGGCTGGCGGGCCTGGGGGTGTGTTTGCTGGCATCGGGGACCTGGGTATATGCGACATCGGTGGGTGCGGCGGGTGAGAGTCCGATGGAGCGCACGATCAAAGTACACAGCGAGTTAGAGGATACCTTTTTCGATTTTGATACGTTGCCGGCTGCGTATTATGAACAGGCGGCGACTTTTGCCTCGACGGGGCTTTTTCTGGCGGCACTTACGTGTGGACTTCTGGTGCCGATGTTCTGGTTCGGCGGTACGAAGCGGATTGCTGCCTACGGAATCGCTTGTATATTGTTGGTGGAATTGTTTGTATCTGCGCGATACAGTCGGGACACCTTTCGACTTTCAGATAACAACCGCCCGGTGCTGGAGAGTTTATATGATCGGTTGTCGTCGGAAGCGCGAACGCTGGACGTTGCGGGTGTGAACAATGCAATGCGGAATCACGGGATCAGCGAACGGCGGGATGTGGTGTGGGGCTATGATCCGGTGGTACTGGATCGTTATGCGGAGTACGTTATTTTTGCGGCGGGAAATCGACATTTCGATGATGAAATCAGACGTTTCGCTTTGTGGGGGAACGATCCAGTGACACAGGGTATTCACGGGCCGGAGAATTTTCTGACTTTTACGAAAACAGAGCCGATTCAGGACTTCGGTCTATTCACGCTTTTGCGGACGGGGCTGCTGGTTGTGAATCCGGGGATTTTTGACGCTGCGAGCGGGTATCTTGGTATTGCTGATCCGGCGCCTCGCTTTTTTCTAGCTTCTGACTATCAGGTGTATGCGGACAAGGACGGCATGTTTGCGGCGTTGGGCGATACGTCAATCGATTTGCGTGAGACTGTGCTTCTGGAGTCGGCGCCTGTGCCTGAGCCTGAGAATGACGGTGGAGCGGATGAACTAGTCGGGGTCGAGTTCACGATTGTTGAGCAGTCGACGGATCATGTGGTTGTTGAGGTGGAGATTCCGCGGGCGTCGCTGCTGGTGATGACGGACGCCTATAGTCCTAATTGGCGCGCGACGGGGCTTGAGGGGAGCGTTCAGGAGGTTTATGAGGTTTTGCCGGCGTACTGGGCTCTGCGGTGTATTCCGGTTGGAGCTGGGTTGCATCGTATTCGGTTTGAGTATGCGCCAACGGCTTATCGTGTAGGGCTTTGGATCTCGTGCATCTCAGCACTGTTGTTCGTTGTGTTTGTTATTGCGACGCTTCTTCAAGTCAAGACAGTCGCGCATGATAAAATATGATTAATGTCTATCGAGCAGATTGCGTTCGTTGAGTATTTTGGTGAAGAGTGTGCTCAGTTTGTTAAGGCCCGAATCTGAGAAGTGGGCCCCGTCAACCGTGTAGTCTTCATTTGTCATACCGATATCTGAAGCCTTTTCGATCCAGATGACCTCGACATTTTTTCTATTGATGGAATCGATGAACTTTCTGAATGCGCGCATACTCGTTGATGCAGAGGGGTTCTCTCGAAGGAGCTTGTCCGTATCATCGCGGTAGGGCGGTCGTACGAGAATAATCGAAGTCGTTTCGGGAAAGGAATCGAAGAGGGAAAAGAGTGCCTGGCGCTGCACGTCCAAGTGGTAGACCGGGGGGTACTCGCTAAGCAGCGCCAGACGTACTTGCCGTTCTTCTGAACGCTTCGTTAATGTGGCCAACAGTTTCTTCGTCGTTGATTTTGCTAAATCGGCGTTGTAATCCAGAATGGTTTCGTAATCGAGCGTGATGCCCATGTACCATTCTTGAGGTGAATAGCGCATTGAATAGAACGGGAACAGCGTATCTGCGTACGCCAAGAATCTGTCGGACCGGCGTGTGAGACGGCGCTTTTCTTCGAATGTTGCTTGCTGCATAAAGATTTCCGTGGCTTCCGAGCCGCCGAAGCGCAGATTCATCTGGGACGGCAGAATTTCAATAATTACGGCTTCACAATCCAGAATGATATCGGGATAGCGCTTCACGAGCCGATTCAAGGAGAAATAGGTGCTGGATGGCGTGGCATAGACTCTTATCTCGCTATTCCGAAGTTTCAGGGCTTGAACCAGATTGCCGGCCGGAAGCCGCAGCAACCGTGAGCTTCCCATGAGAATCAGGCGAGGATGAATGGAATCTCCCTTTGAGAGGTTTGAGAGGATACGGGTGTGGTTGATTTCCAAGAGCTGTGCGTAGTTTTCCCCCAAACTTCGGATCAGGGGGAACAGGGGCGTTGGGTTGAGCGCCAGGAACATTCGTACAACGACGAGTATTGCGATGGCGAAGGAAAAGGCGGATGTGGGCAATGGAAACTGCTTGAGCGTTTTGGATTTGGAGGTGGACGAGAGATTCATTTGACTCTTCCGGTATAGGTGCCGATTTGATTATAGCGGTAGTGTTGACGACATTACGAATCGCCTAATGTCGCGAGACGCTTGAATACTTCAGCGTTAGAATGAGTCTAGAGCAGTTCGTTTTCCTTGATGAAGGCCGATAGAATGCTGGTGAGTTTCTTTAGTCCTGTTTTGGAGAGGTGGGCACCGTCGTTATTGTAGTCTTCGTCAGTGAGCCCATACTGCTGGGGCGAATCCATCCAGAATATTTGCGCGTTCTCGTGATTAATGGACTTGATGAAGGATTCGAGCAGTTCGTTGCTTTCTCGCAACTGAGGGTCGGTTTGAATGAGGTGTTCTATATCCGCGCGGTACGGGGGGCGGAGCAGTAGAACTTTCGCATCATCTGAAACGGCATTGAAAATTTTGTACAAAGCGTTTGCTTGTACGCTCAGGAAATGCGGCTGGGGGAATTGGATCTTCAGCGTTAAGTATTTCAGTTCCAACTCAGTCAAGTTGGCCAGACCATTCGCCAATTTGGTGACCGCACGTGTGAGTACCTCTCGATTGTAGCTCAGTTTCTGTTCGTGGGTATGGAACAATCCGATACGCCATTGGTCGATCGTAAATCGAAGGGAGTGGAAGGGAAAAACTGCATCGGCTAACGCGAGCGATCTGATCGAGGTGTTGTTGATCGCAAATTTCTGATCGAGTGTAGCGTATCGAAAAAATGCAGCACCTTCCTGGGTGAAGAACTTTTTGTTGTATAACTGAACAGGCAGCAGATCAATAATGATCAGATCACAGCGATTGAGGATATCGGGGTTTCGTTTGATGAAGGTGTGGATACCGACGAAACTGTTTCTGGGTCTGGAAAGGTTTAACACGTCTTCGCTCTCCAGGTTTAGATTGCCTCTGAATTGTGGGATGGGCATCAATCGAAGTCTTGAGCTTCCCGTTATCAATACCTTGGGCTCTTTCGTGCTCTTGCGGTACAATTGTTCCCATGTAGTAGAGTACCTTTCGTGAGCGGTGGCGGCGAGCGGATACAGGGGATCGGGATTGAACAGAAGAATGACGCGGACAATGATTAGGATGACGAGTGCGCCGCAAAACGATCGGGTCGGAAGCGGAAATGAATTGAGAGTTTTAGAATTGGAAGTAGATGAATGAGTCACTTGTACCTTCCCGGATGAGAGCGATGATGAGTACCGCCACAGCGTATGCGCATCCTTTTAGCCAGATTGAGTCGTTGTGTGCGAAGGGTAGTTCTTCGTTTCTTCGCCAGCATCGGATGTCGATCAGCAGAAGAATCGGGGTGTAGAATCCCAGGGAATAGAGGATTCCCAGGTCGGCGAGGGATTGAAGCGTTGTGGGGGAGAAGGAGAGGAAGGTTTCGATGTAGAGTTGTGTGGCGGCGAAGTCTGTTGCTCGGAATGGAATCCATGTGATG
>DTSJ01000209.1 GCA_012965445.1 Candidatus Hydrogenedentota bacterium | reverse complement strand
ACAGCCAGTGGCCGGAGCCCCATCCCCCATCCCCTGTCTCACTCGACATTCGCATCGATTCCGACGGACGTGACTCTTTCAATGGCCTGCGCGAAATCGTCCGCCATGCCTATCCGATATCGGATGACGATCAGCGACTTCGCGCAGCGATGGCACACAACAGCGGAACTCCCGGCATCGCATTTGATAGGCTAAGGCGAGATTACTGGACCCGACGCGAATTTAGCGCGTATCGAGTCGATTCAAGTGCAATTGGCGCAGAAACCGAACTATACTGCGAGGCACTTGGGTTTAAACTGGCGTAACGGAGATGTTCGAGTGAAGGCTATCGTAATGACAGGCTATGGCGGCCCGGAAAAGGCCGAGATACAGGACCTTCCTGAGGTCGAAATGACCGCTCGGGACGTGAAAGTAAAGGTTCATGCCGCAAGCCTCAATCCTGTAGACTGGAAAATACGCGAGGGGCACCTGAAGCGGGCAATCCAGCTCACATTCCCTCGTATTATGGGGCAGGACATGGCTGGTGTTGTTACTGAGGTCGGTATGCGCGCTAGAAACCTGAAAGTCGGTGATCGTGTATACGCCCGCGTGAACCACCTGAAAATGGGTACTCTAGCGGAATACGTCAGTGTCGAAAAGACAGACGTTGCCGCGATGCCCGAATCACTCTCCTTCGAGGAATCCGCGTCGATTCCGCTCGTCGGGTTGACCGCCTGGCAGGTCATCGTCGAAATTATGAAGCTCGAGCAAGGTCAATCCATCTTCATCCACTCAGGATCCGGGGGTGTGGGTACCTTCGCAATTCAACTCGCGAAACATCTGGGTGCGACCGTCACGACGACTGCCAGCGCAGGCAATCACGCGCTCCTCAAGGAACTCGGTGCAGACGACGTGATCGACTATACCCAATCCGATTACGCTGAAAAAGGACCCGTATATGACGCAGTATTCGCCATTCGAGGTGACGAAGACCTCGAAAAGTCTTTCAAACTCGTGAAGCCTGGCGGTATCGTCGTTGGAATCACTGGGCTTCCAGATGACATCTACGCGCAAAAACGCGGCATGGGATTCATCGCGCGGATGTTCCTGCGTTACGCCAATCGGAAAATCACTGCCCTCGCCGCCGAAGCACAGGCCACATACCGTTTCCATGCCCTCGACCCCAGCGAAGCGCAACTGCGACGAATTGCTGAGTTGATCGATTCCGGAGAGATAAAGCCTATTATCGACACCGTCTATCCCTTCGAAGACTTCGCAAAAGCATTTGAACAGCTCGAAGACGGCCACGTGAAGGGCAAAGTGGTCATTCAGATCGCAGCTGAGTCCGAAGAGAAAGAAGCATAAATGCCAGAAATATATGTAACCCGCGAGATTCCTGAACCGTCACGCGGCATCTTGAGCAACGCCTTCGGCGACTCCTCGGTCGCAGTTTACCCCGAAGATCAGATTGTTTCACGCGAAACACTCCTGTCTTCGGTGAACAGCGCGAACGGTGTACTCACGATGCTAACCGAGCAATGGGATGCAGAAGCCTTCGATGCGGCGCCTGACCTGAAAATATTGGCCAATTGCGCCGTCGGATACGACAACATCGACATAGACGAGGCAACCAGGCGCGGCGTGATCGTGACAAATACGCCCGACGTACTTACTGAAACCACGGCCGATCTCGCATGGGCGTTGATTATGGGCGCGTCCCGTCGTATTGGTGAGGCCGAAGCCTACCTGCGCTCGGGAAAATGGGACAGTTGGTCACCCAATTTCATGCTCGGCAGCGATATCTACGGAAAAACGCTCGGCATATACGGCATGGGACGCATCGGAAAGGCGGTCGCCCGTCGCGCGGCAGGTTTCGACATGAAAGTGATATACCATTCCAGAACACCCCTGTCGCCCTCCAAAACGGCCCCGACGGGCGCAATACACGTTTCATTTGAAGAACTGCTGCGCCAATCAGACATACTTTCCATCAACTGCTCCCTGACCCCCGAAACCAAAGGCGCAATCGGAGCAAAAGAGTTCGACAAAATGAAAGCAACGGCGACGCTGGTCAACACCTCCCGAGGCCCAATTGTGCAGGAAGAAGCCCTCGCGAACGCGCTCAGTGCGGGTGAAATCGCCTTCGCGGGCATCGATGTGTTCGAAAAGGAACCCGCGATTCATCCTGCTCTGCTGGAGTGTCCCAACGCGCTCTTGATCCCCCATATTGGAAGTGCAACACTGGCAACACGAACGGCAATGGCAATCCTGGCCGCAGAGAATATTGTCGCCGTATTGAACGGAAACGATGCAATTACCCCTGTCGATTGATTCAAAAGAAGCGGAAGGAACCGGAAATGTCATCTCCAAATGAAGAACTTTGCTACACCTCAGCCGTCGATCTAACGGAGAAAATCAGAAACAAGGAACTCTCTCCCGTCGAAGTCGCAAATGCCTTTCTGGAGCGAGCCGAGGCCGTGAATCCGAAGCTGAACGCCTTCGTCACGATGCATCCGGAGAAGACCCGCGCATGGGCGAAGGAAGCCGAGGACGCAGTCCAGCGAGGAGACGATCTGGGCTCGCTGCACGGTCTTCCTGTTAGCATCAAAGACCTCACCCACACAGAAGGCATACGCTCGACCTGTGGCTCGAAGGTTTTCGAGGATTTTATTCCCGATGAAGACGCGCCGCTGGTCAAACGGCTTAAAGGGGCAGGAGCCGTGAGCATGGGCAAGACGAATACGCCCGAGTTCGGATGGCTCGCAATCACCGACAACGACCTGTTTGGGCGATCAAGCAATCCATGGAACGTGGATTACACGACATCGGGTTCGAGCGGCGGTGCCGGAGCAGCCTGCGCTGCAGGTCTTGCGCCAATTTCGATGGGCTCCGATGGCGGCGGGTCAATTCGCCACCCGGCTTCATTCTGCGGACTATACGGATTCAAATCGACCTTCGGCATGATTCCGAAGCATCCCTCTGCCGACGGATGGCCAACCCTGTCCCACAACGGGCCGCTCACGCGGACAGTGGCCGATGCAGCGCTTGCGATGGATGTGCTGACCGGCTACGACCGCGCAGATATGTATTCGTCTCCGCTGCCCCAGCAGCACTTCCTGCAAAATCTCGACCGGGACATTAATGGACTGCGAGTGGCCTACACGAGCGATCTCGGACACGCAGTAGTCGATCCACAAGTCGTGGGGCGCTTCGAAGAAGGAGTCAAAGTTTTCGAATCGCTGGGATGC
>DTSJ01000208.1 GCA_012965445.1 Candidatus Hydrogenedentota bacterium | reverse complement strand
CAGCCTGTCAATCTCGGTCTGCTTCTCTTCCAGTTCCTGCGTGAGCTTCAGATTCAATCCCTGAATCGCAGCGAGTGCAACACCGTCCGCGTCCGTGGACGTGATGTGCTTGTCGCTACTGCCATAACCGAAGCTGGCCATGAAATCCTGCGCAACCGGGCCTATGTGTTTGACCTCATCGTCTTCCGATTTAAATCGCCATGTCGTGATGGGGATATCGAGGACTTTGCTTAGAACGTCTTCGGCATCAATAGCGGTGAACCCCCTCTTTAAGGTTACGGTCGCTGGCGTGTAGGACGACCCCGGTCAGGACGATACCGTGGCACACTCACGGCACACTAAACTGCAAAAGAACACCACAAATGGCGACTCACTAACAGTGCCAAAATCTCTACATACCCGTAAAAAATGGTGATTATGAGTTGCCGAGTGTTGTAATTTGTTGGCTAGCCTCGGACTCTTAATCCGAAGGTCGTAGGTTCGACCCCTGCACGGCCCACCACTTTTTCCCTTTGTTGTCTTGTGGCGGAGATCTGTCTCTGGCGCGGGAGAGTGAAGGAGATGCGACTTGAACAGGGGGGTTGCAGGGGTGATAATGGGTTGGAGAGAATATTCAGTCCACGGGAGGTAGTGATGATGATTTCAGGGATTTCAACGGGCGTACGCCTTGTTTCGTGTTTGGCTGCTGTTTGTTTTTGCGGGATTGCGATTGGGGATGACTGGCCTCAGTGGCGCGGGCTGGAGCGGGACGGGGTTTGGAGTGAAACGGGGATAATTGAGAAGTTTTCGGGGCCTGATATTCCGATCAAGTGGCGGGTGACTGTATCGAATGGCTATTCGGGGCCGACAGTGGCTAAGGGCCGGGTGTATGTGACGGATCGTGTTCAGGAACCTGAGCAGGTTGAGCGGGTGCTTTGTTTTGATGAGGAAACGGGCGCTGAGATCTGGAAGTACGAGTATGCGTGCGCGTACAAGAGTGTGGGGTATCCGGACGGGCCTCGTGCTTCGGTAACGATTTCCGGGGGTCTGGCTTATTCGCTGGGGTCGATGGGGCATTTGCGTTGTTTGAATGCTGAGACGGGGGAGTTGGTTTGGAAGAAGGATCCGGGGACGGATTATGATGTGAAGAAGCCTATTTGGGGGATTACTGCTGCGCCGCTGGTGGACAATGACCTTTTGATTGTTCAGATTGGGGCGAAACCTGATGCGTGTATTGTGGCGCTTGATCGGCGGAATGGGAACGAGGTCTGGAGGGCGCTGGAGGACGATGCTTCTTATTCGGCTCCGATAATTATTGAACAGAGCGGAAAGCGAGTGCTGGTGTGTTGGACTGGCGAGCGGGTTGTGGGGTTGAATCCCGGAACGGGCGAGTTGTATTGGGATTCGGAAACCCCACAGACCAAAATGGTCATCAATGTACCTACGCCGGTGGTTGACGGAAACCGACTGTTTCTTTCTTCGTTTTATGACGGGTCCCATATGCTTCGGCTGAATCAGGACTCGCTTGGTGTGGAAGGCGTATGGAGTCGTCAGGGGAGGAACGAACGTCAGACGGATTCGCTGCATGCGATGATCTCGACGCCGATAATTGACGGGGATTATGTTTACGGTGTAGATAGTTACGGACAACTGCGGTGTTTGGATGCTACGAACGGTGACCGGATTTGGGAAGACCTCACGGCGGTACCTTCGGAGCGATGGGCGACAATTCATATAGTTCGCAATGGTGATAAGATCTGGATGTTTAATGATCAGGGCGAGCTTATTATCAGCACGCTTTCCCCGGAGGGTTTCAACGAGATCAGCCGGGCGAAACTGATTAATACGACGAAGGGGCAGCTTGACCGTAATGAAGGTGTGACTTGGTCACATCCTGCTTTCGCGAACAAGCACATTTTTATTCGGAACGACACGGAACTGGTGTGCGCGAGCCTGGCTGCGGAGTAGAGAATTACTGATTTTTTAGAAAGGGAATGCTTTTAGAATTGTGATGTAACAGGTTTTGATCGTAATGATGGGCGGGATGTTATGGATTTATCCGAACAAGTCGCGAAAGTTGCCGAACCCTTCATTGGAGGTAAACGCGCCGTTGGGCTTGCCGTGGGAGTCGTTTGCGACGCCGATGAGGAGATCTATTGTTACGGCAGCGTTGAAAAAACGCGTCGGAGAAGTCGAACGACGAGACGTTGTTCGAAATTGGGTCGATCACAAAAGTTTTTACGACCACTCTTCTCGCGGACATGCATCTCAAGGGCGAAGTGCACCTTGATGACCCGGCGAGCGAGTTTCTGCCAGCGTCGGTTGTCCTGCGGAACCGTAAGGGCGTTGATGTCACACTAAGACATCTTGCGACGCATACATCAGGGCTGCCGAGAGTGCCTGGGAACGTGGGCCTGAAGAACATACGCAGTGGAAACCCGTATGCGAAATATACTGTCGAGGACATGTATGAGTTTCTCTCAAAGTCTCGATTTGTAACAGCGCCAGGTGCGATGTACACCTACTCGAATCTTGGGATGGGGTTGCTTGGGCACATCCCGAGTCTGGTGACGGAGATTGGCTTCGAAGAACTGGTATTGGAGAGAATTTGCCGACCGCTCGGCATGAGCGACACTGCTATTGGTCTCTCGGAGGATCAGTTGGGCCGACTTGCTCCTGGTCATGCGAGGGGAAAGCAGGTTTCGAACTGGGACATTTCGACGCTTGCGGGCTGCGGCGCGTTGTGATCGACTGCCCATGTGATGTTGATTTTTTTGAAGGCGAACATTCACCCGGGTGCTACTCCACTGAAAGATGCGATTGAGTTGGCGCAAACGAATCAGCCGTGTGAAAAAAAGAACGTTTGGCTCGGCTGGCTTCTGTTCTGCCTGTTGATAATCGGGATGGTGTCCGCAGGGATATTCGTTGGCCATGCGACTTCGGTAAAAGTGATCATCTTTTTGGTGGCACTGGGCCTCTCGGCCGCATTGTTCCCGATGCTGATTCCTACACCGGACATGGGTCTCGGCTGGCATATTGCATCTCTTGACGTTAGCGACGACCGAATTCTCTGGCACAACGGGGGGTCGGGCGGCTATCGATGCTATATGGGTTTCGTGGAAGGTCGAGACGTGGGTATTGTACTGTTCGAACTCTACCGTGGCGCCTGACCCCACGGGCGTCCGCTTACTCAATACTTTGGCGAAATTGATCGGTGGTGACAAGAGTGAAAAACGTGAATCCGAAACAGCAGGCTATAAAGAGTCCAATCAGGAGAATTTGGAATGAGCAAGGAAACACAAAGGGCAGCCACACATGCGCAAGACCGGGGAGACAGTTCTATCCTGTTGAATCCGCTTTTTCTTGGCCCTGGTAGTAGTTCACGAGCGTTTTGACATGTTCCGCCTGAAGGCGTCCGAGCGGGCCTGTCGAATACGTCGCGTGATTCACAGCTCCTTTGCGAAGTATAAAATTTGTTGCGTGAAAGAACCCCTTCTTTTCGTCAATGAATGCTCCGATTTTGCTCGATTCCGAGGGCCCATCAAGACCATAGACTACAGGAAAAGTAAGGCCATGTTTATCGACGGATTTTCGTGCATACTTCTCCGCATCCACGGACAGCGCTACGATGCCAATTCCCATCTTCGCAAGTTCATCTTGCTGATCGTTGAATTCAGCCAACTGCTGAAGACAGAAAGGTCACCAGTGCCCACGATAGAAGAGCACTACGTTCCATTCGTAATCCAATCCGATCGGTATCGACAGGGATTCTCCATCAATCGTCTGGCCTTTGATTTCCGGAAACGGGTCTCCGTTTTTCAGCTGCATTCGCTCACTCCTTTCTTCAGTTGCGAGCTTGCCTGATTCGCTTTCTGTTGGTCCACAGTATCTTGGTGCTATTTCTTTCCTTTGCCCTTGCCTTCGAGTTTTCCTGATGCTCTCTTTTTTTGTCCGAGGAGTTCTCGTTTTCGTCCGTCGGCTTTGGGTCATCTCCGACTTTCAGGCCCTTGCTGACGCGATCGATCTGTTGGCGGAGGATTGCCACCACA
Source organism: Candidatus Hydrogenedentota bacterium (assembly GCA_012965445.1). The sequence continues at coordinate 7,463 of DTSJ01000208.1, read as the reverse complement.
CCGTCTCCGTGCGCGCCTTCGGAAAATTTTTTACTGAGGTGCTGACCGAGCGCTTCTTCTTCGACAGTGCCGAACTTCCGGCGCCAACCCTTTGCCGGTGCCCAACCCGGGGGACCGTTTTTCTTATCGGCTTGGTCCTGCACAGGTCGCTCTTGCGCAGGCGGTTCTTGCTCTGGTTTTTCCGGCTCAACCTTCGGAAGCGTCGGGATTCTGATTCCGTTTTTCGCGAGGATATCTCTCGCCTTGACACGAATAGCAGACCTCAGCTCTTCGTTCTGCATACCCGCCAGAACGGAGTCCAATGCCCATTTGCCGAGCGCGCCATTCAGATCTTGGGTGGATTTTTCGACCGCGAAACACGGTACGGACAAGGGTATCAGAAGACTCGCGACCACGATTGTTTTCATGATTTACCTCGTTAATTTCTTGACCAGTTTGTACGCTGATCGAAGTATACCACACGTACTGAAATCGGATTCGAGCGTGCGGAAATTGATCTGTGGCAGGTTCGGACGCCCCGTGTCTGGAATAGATCTCGGTCTACGATTATCATTGGCTGGAACTCCGCCGGCGACTTCTTTACACTGGCACTGTGTTCCTCGCAACAACGCGACAGGAAAGAGTATTTTGATACCGGAATTCATAGCTGAGTTTTTCAGGCTACATCAAAACAGTTTGTGGGTGGTGACGATCGGTCTTGATCTTGGATTGACGCTGCTGCTTTATCGTCTGTACGGGAAGACAGGTCTGTACGCGGTGATCGTTCTGAATATTATGCTCAGCAATCTGCAGGGGCCGAAGCTGACGACTATTTTCGGGATGCAGACGAGTTTGGGGATGATCATCTATTCGGGGATCTATTTTGCGACGGATATCTTGAGCGAGCGTTATGGGAAACGCGAGGCGAATCGGGCGGTGATGATTGGATTCTTTACGAGCCTGATTGTGATTACGATGATGTCGATCAGTCTTCTGTTTCTTCCTGCCGATTTGGAGTATGCCGAGTCGGCACATGAGTCACTTGAATTTTTGTTCGGGTTTACGCCTCGGTTCGTGTTTGGTTCGCTGTTTGCATATCTGATCAGTCAGCGGCTTGATGTATGGACGTTTCATTTTATTAAGGAGAAGACTGGGGGGCGGATGTTGTGGCTGCGCAACAATGCTTCCACCATGACTTCGCAGCTTGTGGATACGGCACTGTATTCTACGGTCGTCTGGTGGGGAATATACGGTTTCAAAGTTGCCTTAGAACTTGCGCTGGCAAAGTATTTATTCAAGGTGATCATTGCTGCGATTGATACTCCTTTCATATACTGGGCGCGGAACTGGAAGCTTGGTGAGAAGGACTGGTCTGATGAGTCCGATGCAGCAGACGGGGAGCGAGGGTTGCGAGATGAGTAATGAGAGCGAGCCCGAAGAGGAAGCTACGGGCGATGTCACGAAGCAGACGGTGTTTGTGCAGGGTTTTCTGGTTCGATTCGTTCTGGGTGGGGCGCCGATTGGTTTGATTGGATTGATCAAGCCTGATTTTCGTCCGCTCATGATGCTTACGTTGGCGTGGTTTTTTGTTGTGTGTATTATTGCCGCTGGGCTGGATGTTAAACGGGGACGTCGGGTGGTATTCAATCTGCGGAGAGTAAAACTGAAACCGCGGGTTATCGTGATGCTTATTCTGGTCGCTGTGTCGGTAGCTTGGATGGCGTTGACCTGAGTTGAACCGTTTTTGGATTTTCAAACAGAAAGTGATCTATACATGGCTGTGAAGACTCTATGGGGAATACTGGGAACGGGAAATATTGCGAGCAAGTTTGCGACCGCTTTGAACTCTATGGATGACGCAGAGCTTGCGGGGGTTGGATCGCGAGCACAGGAATCTGCGGACGCTTTCGGAGACAGGTTCGGTGTAGCGAGACGATATGATTCGTATGAGAGGTTGGCTGCTGATCCGGATATCGACCTGGTTTACATTTCTACTCCGCACGATTGCCACAAAGAAAACGCGATACTTTGTTTCGAAGCGGGTAAAGGGGTGCTTTGCGAGAAACCGTTCACGATCAATCGCGGTGAAGCTGAGGAAGTGACCGCAGCTGCTTCGAAGGCCGGAGTGTTTCTGATGGAGGCGATGTGGATGCGGTATATTCCTGCGGTACAGCAGGCGATGCGCTGGATTCGGGAGGGGGCTATCGGGGATGCGCGGATGGTGCAGGCGAGCTTTGGGTTTCGGGTTGATGAGGTGGAGGGGCGCCTGTTTGACCCGGCGGCGGGCGGTGGAAGTTTGCTGGATGTTGGGATATATCCGATTACTCTGGCCCATTTGGCGTTTGGAAGGGCACCGGACAGGATTGAGAGTATTCCGTATCTTGGTCACAATGGGGTTGATGAGCAGGCTGCTATACTGTTTGGGTATGAGGGCGGCGGGGTTGCGCTTTTGGGGAGTGCGGTGCGGACGAAGACTCCGCTGGACGGGACTATCATGGGCACGGAGGGGATGATTACGCTTCATGACACGTTCTGGAATGCTTCGCGTGTTTCGTTGACGCTGAATGATCAGAAGCCGCAGACTGTTGAGCTGCCTTTGGACTGTAATGGATACGAGTATGAGGCGCGGGAGGCTCAGCGTTGCTTTCACGAGGGACTCCTGGAAAGTCCTCTTATGACTCATGCGACTACACTTGAGGTCATGAAAATTATGGACTGGATACGTGCGGACTGGGGTTTGAAGTATCCGATGGAAGGCTGAGTATTCCGAATTCTTTTTAGCGCGCTATGGGGACGGCTCGTTTCTGAGGTCTAGGCAGATGAGTTGGCGTTCGTTTCTGAGGTATAGGCGGCCTTGGGCGAGTACGGGGGGAGTCCATGCCGGATAGTTGAGGATTTGTACGCGTTCTTTTTCGATGTAGCGTTCGGGGCTGACTTCGATGAGGACGAGGTGGCCGCGTTCGCCAAGGGCTATGAGATGTCCGTCTGCCATGATGAATGATGCGCGGCCTATTTTTGCGCGCGTACTCCAGATGACTTTACCTGTCGCGAAATCTATGCAGCGGAAGTTTGCGCCGCTTTCGTGGCGCCCGTCCATGCCGTATAGATAGCCGTCTTTGAATACGCTGATGGCCCAGTGGTTCTGCATCGCTTCTGGATCTTTCCAGACTTCTTTGAGTCCGTCCGGGGCCAATTGGAGTGCGACTGCGCCGATTTTGTATGTGGCTGAAAGGAATACGGTGTCGTCAATGAGTATGGGTGTTGCGGCAATGGCGGATTCGCGTATTCTTGATCGGAAGGGATATCGATAGCGGATTTTTCCTCTTTTGGCTTCGAGTACGAGGAGTCCGTCGGCGGTATGGAAGATTGCGAGTCGTTCTCCGCGGACGGTTGCAACGATGGGCGTGGAATAGCTTGCTTCGTCGTCACTCGCCGTCCAGACGGTTTTGCCGGAGCTTTTGTCTAAGGCAACGACGCCTGCTCCGTCGGGCCCGCCGAGGTTTAGAAGGATGAGGTCATCTTCAATGACAGGCGCCGACCCGACGCCGAAAAATCCCGGGGGAACTTCGAATTCTTCGTTCACTTGCCGCTGCCACAGTAGCTTTCCGGTTTCAAAATCGAGGCAGGTGAGGACGCCTTGTGCGCCGAAGGTGTATACACGGTCACCGTCGATTGTCGGTGATGATCGGGGGCCGCCGTTGTATCCGTAGCGATCGACGTAGTCGGTGGGGTAGCCGTGCTGCCAGTGGACCCTTGAGCCGTTCAGGGCATCGACGCATTCGATGACTTCATGGTCGCCGATGCGGTGGAACAGGACCAGCCTGCCTTTTGAAATTACGGGAGCACCGTAGGATTCTCCGATTGGGCGGGACCATAATAAGGGCGGGCCTTCACGGGGCCATTCGGTGAGGATTCCCAGCTCTTGGGAGGTGGCGTTGGAGTTTGGGCCGAGGAATTTTGGCCAGTCCTGTGGGTTGCTGAAGGTATGCTTTGCTGGTTTCGGAGAGTCGTCTTTGGGGGATGATGTATTCGGGGTTGATTCGGGGTTATTTTGGGCGCAGGACAGGGTGGATATGAGCAAAATTATGGCGAGGAATCGATGTGAAATGTGGGTTATTCGGCTCATTTCGTTCTTTCTGATGTTGCGATCGGGGCATTATAGCCTAAATGGATTGACGGGGATAAGGCGCTGCGGGTAAAAGGTCTGCACGAAGTAGTCCCTATATACTTAACGCGGGTGTTGCACTCGAAATGGAATTAGTCACGGATGAATACGGATGAACACATATTTGTGAAGAGGAAATATGACCTCAAGACAGTGTTTCAGGTGAAACGGTATGGGATTAGGGTGGGTATATTAGGTGGATTCAGTGGTTATGAGAAACGAGAGGGTTGGGATTGTAAGTTATTGATATGTAACTGTTTGTAAAAGTAAATTGTTGACAGTTTTCAGACTGACTTACGTGCTTTTCTGTGGGCGACCGTCTTCTTTATCTAGGCTATTGCGTCGGGAGTTTTACAGCTGGTCTGACCATGATCGACTTCACTTTGCCTATTCGTTTTGCCGCCGCGATGGCTTTTTTCTGGAGGGCGGGGTTACGCACTCCCATTGAGATTAATGCTCCGTTCATAGAGTGGCGGACGCGATTCTTGGCTGAGTGTATGTTCGATTCGATGTATTGGAGCCGAATTTTGATGATGGCGGTATCACATCAACTCAGCTGAGCGTTGGTGGCGATGCGGATGTGAGTGTGAGCTTATCTTTCTAAATTGGAAGGCGTATGTATTATACTTCGGCGCGTATTGAATTGGTTGTGGGTAAGCTAAAGGAAATAGGAATGCGTTTTTTGTTGACACTGTGGGTTGTTGGATACTTGTGTAGTTTCGGGTCGGCTTTTGCTGGCGAGTCTCTGGGGCGGAAGTATTCGAGTCCTGTTCGGATTGAGGAGTCGCATTTGGCGGGGGCGCATGCTGATGCGGTCCGGTATAATTCTTCGCGTCGGTCGATTGGGAAGATGTATGAGCGTCATACCGCTTTGCGGTTGAAGGATTTTCGGGCGATATTTCATGCACATGCAGGGGACTCCGCGCATACGGGAGGAACGCCTGAGGAGCTGCTGGAGGCGGCGCATAAGACCGGGTTGCAGGTTGTATTTTTGAGTGATCATTTTCGTCCGCCGAAGGATTTTATGGAAGGCTGGCGGGGTATGAAGAACGGGGTTCTGTTCATTCCCGGGTCTGAGTCGAATGGTTTTCTGGTGCATCCTGACGCGAGTGTTTTCGATGCGATGAGGGGGCCTAAGGAAGAGCTGATTGCTGCGGTGAATGCGGGTACGGGGATGCTTTTTTTGTCGCACGTTGAGGAGAAGGTTGACTGGGACCTTGATGGTGTGACGGGGATGGAGATCTATAATCGTCATTTTGATGCTATGGATGATGAGGAAATTTTGATGTTTCTTGTGATGGCGATGACGAGGGCGGGCGAGGCCGAGCGTCTGGAGGGTCTTCGAGCGAAGTATCCAGACGAATTGTTTGCGGCGCAGCATGATTATCCTCACGTGTATATGGAGAAGTGGGATGCCGAGACGCTGACGAGGCGCGTGGCGGGTGTGGGTGCGAATGATTGTCATCATAACAATGTTCTGATTCTGAAAATGAAGGACGCGGATACGGCGATTGTGGGCACGAATATTGATGACGATGATGAGATGCGTGAACTTCCAGTGAAGTCATTTCCTGGATTGAAGGAGATCATGGCGGGGCATGGTGCCGGGGATATTCTGGCGAGACTTGATCTTGATCCTTATCCGATTGCGATAGGCAACGTGAGTACTCATATTCTGGGGACAAAATTGAACGAGGCGGCGATTCGAGAGTCGGTCGCTGAGGGTCATGCTTATGTGAGTCATGACTGGATGTGTGATCCGCGGGGATTTTTGGCCTGGCTGGAGTCTGTAGACGGAGAGACGGTGGCGATTTTGGGGGATGAGGTAGAGTTCGAGAAAGGATATGTGCTGAAGGCAGCGTTTCCAGTTGAGTGTCAGGTTCGTGTGCTTCGGAATGGGGAGGTTGTTGAGGAAGCGACGACGGCGGATTTCGAATATACGGTTACTGAGAAGGGTGTATATCGCGTTGAGGGCTGGTTGAGTGTGGATGACGAGGATCGGTCATGGATTTACGCGAACCCTATCTATATTCGATAAAATCTGTTTGAAACCAAGCGTTTTTCATCTTAACTGTACACGATTTAGTTTCCGTGCTATACTTTAGTAATGAAGTATGAAGGCTCGACACGGGGAATTGCGGTGTTGTCCACGATGGATACGCGTCAGTGGCATAGTCCGTTCAGCAAGATACTACGTGAACTGCATCAGGAGAAGATTGTAGACGCGTGTATTGAACAGGCGCGCGAGGCTGGATTTGAGCGATATGAGATTTATGATGCTTTCGAGACGCGACTTGCTGCGGGGATAGTTCCGGGGAGTGAGTACTAGCGTTATCAGTCGGTTTTGAGGTAGGGATTTTCTGTAGATGACACAAACTGGGTCAAGGGCAGTGGTCTGGACCGTGGTGTAGCCAGATCTGATTGGGTTCGGGTGAACGTACTAGAAAGCCGCAGTGATTCTCTGTCGATTGTGGGCGTTGTCCCCGGTCTGGCAGTTGTGGAAACGGCGTATCGAGAAAATCCAGAGCGGCAGCCCGAAAGGTATCAGGTACAATATCGTCGAGATCCTGTATTCGTTTTGCTGTTGCAGTCGGCAGCCAATTTGGCACTGCCTCAGGCAGCTCGACATCGTTGCTGATACTCATCAAGTATCCCTCGCCGGATACGGGCCAGTTGTCGTAAACGGAAATTTCGGGCTTACTCCATCGTCCGAGGAGCCCTGAGCCAGTGAAAACGAGTACAGATGCAACTACAGCGAGAAGAGAATGCTGGTTTTTTCGTCCCCTTTTCATGAATTTCCGTTCCGAAGTGTCAAGATTCTCGTACAACAGTGGCTTTTGGGTTACTGGAATTGTGACAGATATTTTCCGAATGTGCATGATTTCATCTAATTAGTCGTTTTGGAGCATGTGTATGATGGATTTACGGTATCCAATAGGTGAATTTGAGTGGCCGACTTCTGTGTCATCTGATGAGATCGAGGAGTGGATCGATGCGTCATGCTGAGTTGGGAGAGATTCGGCTGGATGCGAATATTGGTTTGTACGCATGGCATGGAAGACATCATGTCGCACATATTCTGATGACGCGGGAGCGGGAGGGTTAGTAAAGTGAAAATTCTGGCAACTTTCGGCTGTCACTGTGGATATAGGGGGTAGTTTGTGTTGAAGTAAGGGTGTGTATTTGTTACCATCCGACTCAGTTAGGGGGCGTTTATTCGTATTTGAGTTGCGGACGAACCCGAAGCAGTTGAGTTTGGCATAGATAAAAACCATGTGTGGAGACAGCTATGAAATTGACAACGTTTCGTTCTATGGGG
>DTSJ01000207.1 GCA_012965445.1 Candidatus Hydrogenedentota bacterium | reverse complement strand
GCGCTCTTCGAGGGAGACTTCCACCGTGATGCGTAGGTGGGAGAGCATTTGTGCGAGGGACATGGTGCCCCATTGGCGTTGACCGGTGGACAGCAGCGCGTTGATGCGGCGCTCGAAGTCGGGGAGCGTGGTGGGATCGAAATCGATTCTTGCCATGGTGTTGGTTCTCCTGAACACGTGGTGTGCTCAGGTGGAATAGTAGACGGGCAGGACCAAATTTCAAACCCGCTACAGCGCGAAAACCCAGATGGCAGGACTGCCCTTAGGCCTCGCTGGTGGGTCCAATTCGTGTTTCCGACTAAATTCTGCCGCGGCGCCCGTCATGCCTCCAATATGGAAGTTCCCGAAACCAGTGATGACTGCGACATATTGTATGCCGTCAACGCTATACGTTGTAAGGCTTGAGCTGGGATGCGCATCGAGCTTCGCCTGCCACAGAATTTCACCCGTTGCATCATCGTACGCCTTGAGTGAAGGGTCGATATCGCCGGCAAACACAATGCCGCCTGCGGTCGACAGGGTCGCAGTCGAAATAAAACTGAACTGGTTATGCGCCCAGGCGAGCTCCTGCGTTTCGACATTGATAGCTTGAAGGCGTCCAAGCATTTTGTCGGTAGTCAACGTGGGATGTGCTGCGCTGCCGATACCCACACCCGAACTGAGTAATGCAGCGCCTGAGCCTTTGGCCATGGTCATGCACCATTCGGCCAGCGGGAGATACACCATATTCGTTTTGGGACTGTACGAAGTCTCAGGCCAACTTCTGGCTCCCCACGCGGTGGGACACACAAGCGCAGGCCGTTCGAGACTCGGAATCTTAGCGGGATCGTAGGTCTTTGCGCCGGTCACCGGATCGATGTCGGAGATGACGTTTTGAACGCCTGCATCCACGGAGAAAAGATACTCTCCAGTCGCTGCATCTACCGCGTCCAGAATCCCCATCTTGCCAATGTTCATCACGGCCTTCACCTTCTTGCCTTTCCAGGTCACTTCAACAATTTGTCGCTCAAACGCCCAGTCAAGATCCCATTGGTCATTTTGAGCATGCTGGTAATACCACACGAGTTTCCCGGTATCGGCATCGAGAGCGAGCGTACAATTGGTATAGAAGGCGTCATTCGTGACGCCCTCTATATTGAGCGAGTGAAGCAAAGGTCCTGTATCGTACGTCGGCGCTGCGCCGTAATAGACGAGTCCCAATTCCGGACTGTACGTACCCTGATGCCAGACTGAGCCGCCATTTCGCTTTGCCAGCGGCAGATCGTTCCAGCTGTTTCCGCGGGGATCGTCTGGCCAGGCGACCGTATTGAACTGCCAAGACTTCTTTCCGGTTTCAAGATCGATACCGAGAATGAATCCGCCTTTTGGTACGTAGGTCGCCGTAACGCCCTGAATGACCGTTCCGCCCGCGACCAGCGGTGCACTCCGCAACTGATACTGCGCTTTTGCAGCAGGCGTGAGTAATTCAATTTCGTGATCCCAGATGAGTTCGCCGGTCTTCGCATTCAACGCCAAGACATGCTTGTCCGACGTGGGAACGAGCACTTTGTTGCCTGCAAGAGAAAGTCCCATCTTTTGACTTGCACGGCCCTTGGTCGGGTGCTCGTAACGCCAGAGGACATCGCCATTCGTGGCATCCATGGCGAGAATGGTATCCGGATGTGTATGGAGAAACATGATGCCGCCGTGCACAATTGTGTGTGGCATATTCTGGCCGGGGGACAATGGAGCTCGCCACTGCAGTGCCAAATTCTTGACGGTTTCTTTGTTGATGACTTCCAACGGACTGAACCGTTGCCCGTTGTATGTGCGACCCCATTGCAGCCAATCCCCAACCGGAGGATCCTGCAGCAGAGCGTCTGTGACCGGAGGCAATCCTGCAAGACGCGCGGCTTGGTCTTCCGACGGCGTGACCGGTGCAGTCAGATCAAATGTTTGTCCGGGCAACTTCGGAACCGTCAATTTTCCAAGCGAAGCCATGTCCACCGGTAGCGCAGAATCGCTCGGTTCAAACCCGTTGCTCATCAAAATGTACGCAAGCACGTTTGTTGCACCTTCGTCATCTACCTTTGGCACGGTTTCCTGGGAAGACTCAGGCGGCATACGGCGAATGTGGAATGACAGAAGCTCAGCCGATTTGCCGCGCCACGTCTGATCAAACCGAGACCCGGTAAGTGGTGGTGCCAACTGGATACCTTCAAGGTTTCGACCGTGACACACCGCGCAGCTTGCTCGGTAGGTCGCTCGTCCAGCGCCCGCCTGTTCACGAGTAAAACTTACGTCCGCTGCCTGACTCACCGTCGTCCAAAAGCACAGCGCAAGAATAAAAAAAACCGAAAATCCCTTAAATCGAATCGTCGACATGCGTTTTCTCCAATTATCACTCGAACCTTAATTTATAAATAGGAACGCCCATAGTACTTGATGAAGTCGCAAAAGTCTATTTGCAATGGAGCCAACGAAATATGCGGTTCTCCCCGATATCCGCAATGACGGAATAAATAGTTTCAGATTCCGTCGCGTTCGATTTTTCGTCTCGACACAGCCCTACGTTGATCGAAACGCGCCCAAAGTCTCGAAATCCTGTCTCAAAATCGATTGCGTATCCTCGAATCCCATCCATTCCTTCGTCATCGTCGCGTACACCGACCGGAAATCCGTCGTCATTTTCAGGTCCCCTTCATCCAGATCCGTAAGGCTTGGATGGTCACCATAGAATCCGCCCTTCACATCATTCCCCACGATAAACATTGGGGACGCCACGCCATGATCCGTTCCCTTACTCGCGTTCTCCTGAACACGTCGGCCAAACTCCGTGAAGATCAATAACGACACATCGTCCGCCCGGCCAATACGATTCAGGTCATTGATAAAGGCATGCACCGCGTCACCCGCCTGATTAAACAACCCGGTATGAGCGCTGGCCTGAGACACATGCGTATCAAAGCTGCCGAAATTCGTGTAAAAAATTCGCGCAGGAGAATTCGCGCCAATCAACGCCACAATCTTCTTCAAATCGAGTCCCACATCACCGTAGCCATAATCCGCCTTCGTTTTGTATTCGGCACACGAATGACGAATAAACTCTGAACTCGATTCCGCCGTCGACGCGATCCCCCGCACAAACTCCAGCGAAGGATTCCATTCTGACTTTCGTTTACGCGAAAGCTCAGCAAAAATCTCTCGTTCTTCCGCAGACCCCTGCCGCCCGAATCGTTCCGGGTCATCAAACACAACCGGAGAATGAATATTCGCACCCACGGCCGCCGACTGTTC
>DTSJ01000206.1 GCA_012965445.1 Candidatus Hydrogenedentota bacterium | reverse complement strand
TCGCCTAAAGACAGATTTCCGCCTTTCATCTCGCGTCATTGTTCCCCAGATCTCGCTTGGTTTCTTGAACGTTCAAGAAACCCAATGCGGACCTCAAAAGGGCCACCGGAGAATCCGGGCAAAATGGATGAAGATCACTTGTTCTGGTCGCAGATTCGGAGAATCTATTGATTCAGAATCCTCGCAAACGACGGGGACATGGGGCGATTCGGGCGTGTCGCAACGCGGACTTCAAACAGAGAAAGAAAATTGGTGGGCGATACAAGACTCGAACTTGTGACCTGTCGAGCGTTGCCCGCTCAGGGTCGGGATATGAATCCAGATTTGGAGCCCTGCTGCCCCGTACCACGCGCAGCCGGTCCGCCTATAATCACCGAACCGCCACCAGGGTTCGAGTTGACCAGATCAACCAGTTGATTCACCGATTGCGTTTCATTCGTCGACCCAGGACCCAAGTTGATTTGACCTCCTTGCGCCACGGCAGATAACGCGGCGTCCAAAGTATTGAATGGTGCCGTCTCCGCGCCGTTGCCGCCGTCCGAAGCGCCAAATTCGACGAACAGGTTATTTGGATCCGCAGGAGGGTTGAACCGATGTGCGTAAGGATCGTCTTGCCAAATGTCATAAGCCAACTGGCGGATATCGTACGTCCAATTGTATTGATAAGTCGGTGGATTCGATACGGTTCGGATATCGGTTTCGGGATATATGGTTTGCTGCCAAATCAGGCCGATAATATCCTCCATGATATTTCCTGCATGGCCCCTATCATCGATCATCAGAGAGTTCTCGGGATTACCATTTAGTTGTACACCCCATATTTCCGAGCCTAATTGGCCTTGATCAAATAGTAGCCACAGACGACTCATGGCTTCGCCAACGGGTAGGGCCAGACATGTCAATTGCGGATACTCGTCTCGCAGTTGCTGTATCACATCGTGGGCATATGCATTTGCTAAATCTTGCTTAGCCCGTTGTAACGCATAGGACGGATTATTGGAATAATTTGCCCAGGGAATCATGATGAAAAAGGTGTCGAAGGTGTCCGGATTGTATTGAAGTGTGAAGTCGATCCACTGTGTATAGTCTTCAAAATCGCTGTCCCCGTCTGCTGGGTCGAAGTATGTCATACCCAGGATTTCGGTGGTTCCTTTTTTGATTTCCGCTTTCGCCAGTTCGTCTTCACCCGTGTCCCGCCACAACGATCCCGGATCGCCATTTGTTCCACCGGCGATTTGCTTATATTGGGTATGGCGAGAATATCCAAGATAAGGCGCCAGTACAACAATGTCCAAAGTTCCAGGATTAAAAAAACTGTGCCCCATATAAATCGATTGACTGAATCCGTCCAGATACCCTTCACCGGCGGGGGAAGCAAGGGTATACTCCAGTGCTGTCGCACCGCCTGCGAAGACGACAATAGCGTTGTTCTGGGTTATGGGCCACGTAATATCGGCAGTTGTTTCAAGGCGGAAAACCACAATCTTATTCGTACTCAAGTCAAGCGCCTTCAACGCCGCCGATATGTCCACTGTCGTATACGTGCCAGCGCCCCCAGAAGTGTCTACCGTAGCCACAAGAGTGCCGGCCTCCCCGTACAAACTAAGGGGTGGAGAATTGTTCGTATAGCCTGCGATTGGCGTTAGCAACGTCACGTCCAGTTCAGCCACGCCTGTACCGAAGAAATATTGGCCGCCTAAAACCTGCAGGGTCAGTGTTGCCGTATCTATATTGGTGTTGTCTATACCGGTCGTGTCAAACACGACAAACCCTCTTGATTCGCCGAGTTCGTTGAAATTTTCGCCAATCACAGCATTATCACCAGCGAGATCGCCGGTATTATTTTGTGGATCAGATTTATCAATAATCCCGTCAGTGGCGTGGAGGGCCAGCGTATCCGCCCAGACGCTGGGCATGCCCGTTCCCGCTATCAGCAAAGCCAAAACGCTCCAAACTATCAATGGTGTTGTTCGTGTCATCATTTTCATTTCATTTTCGAACGGACCAATGCAAGAAAAATTAAACCCTTGGATGCTATCAGACGAAAAGCCGGCTACTGGAACATGCATCGAATACACGCTCGGCCATGTATCGCTTTCCGACGCCCATCTCGCCGCTTATAACGAAACCTTGATCGACTGATTTAGCAAGTGCGACAAAGTCGTCTTCCGCGAAGTATACGTTTCGATAAGCCTCGCTCAATGGTCAAGCCTCATTCTCACTCATTATTGAACCTCTTTAGTTGCTAGCAGCTTCACACCATTTGATGGCGTTGGTTAAAAGTTTTTGGAAGGCGTTGGTTTCCCACGGCCCTTTGAATGTTAGAGGGGTTACTCCTCCTGCCGCTACACTCTCGTCGACGTAAATTTGTACGTTGGTTTCAGGCGTGTGGCAGTGGCCCAAGGCGTAATAGACCACCCTGCCTTGGCCCACAGTCCGCACATACCCCAGGACCCGGGTTTTTCCGTCTTCCTGAATGGACGTGTCTTCATCGTAAATAAATCCGAACCCTTCGGGTGATGGATCTTTTTCAAGTGGAGTAGTTAACAAGACCTCCAAATCCGGATCCAGCATTTCGAGTAGATACAATTCATCGGACACTTCAAAATTTGATGGGACGCCTTCGGTCAATGGGTGGACCGCGACGTCAATCGAAAATTTTCGTACCGGCGGGTGATTGAGGAAGAAACAACCCAACGAATTGTGATGTTCCAATTTTTCCATTCGTCGAAAACGACTATCGGGAATACGTGCAGCTTTTCCGCCGCTCGTGCCATGAAGGGCAATCCAGCGCCCGCCATTTTCTAACCATTCATCGATGACGATGCATCGGGCGGCATCTGGGAATGGACCGGCGACGTACGTAACCAATAGTTGGCAGCTCGGTAACCATTTCTCGACGTCTGTGAAATCGTTGGATACCGTCGTTTCCAAATTACCGTTGTCACCCAACATTTGAAGCAAACGTAGGCGGGCGTAATCAATATCGTGACCCGCAAAGGAGCCTGGGGGAAATCCGCCGGCGATCAAGTGAGCGCGTTTTTTGGTGGGTCTTGGCATGAAGTATCTCCAATTCGAGCACTGAATGTTTCAGTATGATAAGGAGAAAAGAAAAAATCAAATGTTCAAAATGGGCGGGGTTTGACGAATAGTTGTGCCTCGCAAATATTCATCCGCACCGATATCATTGAAGTTTCTGTTTTCGTCATGTAGGCTTCACTGGATGTCCAAATTCATTCAAATTTACTGATAAAGCCGAAAGCACGGTCAATAGGGAAA
>DTSJ01000205.1 GCA_012965445.1 Candidatus Hydrogenedentota bacterium | reverse complement strand
TGTTCCGTCTTCGTGAAGGCGTAACGCGTTTCCTGATTACGGACATCAACAATGCCGGTGCTTCTGCGGTATCGCAGTCGACGATCTGGGTTATGTCTGACATGATCGCGTCAAATCCGGTAGATTACAATCACCTTCCGGGTGGATCGAATGTACTCTATCTTGATGGACACGTATCGTTTGTTAAGTACGAAGAAGGTGCTCCCTGCTACAAGGGATTTGCACTGCTCATCGGCGGTCTTGGAACGGTCACGGATCTCTAGGCCGAAACCTGACAGTCTAAACGTATAAATAGTCACCTGCCGAGTCTTAGTGGATTCGGCAGGTGCTTTTTTTATTGGGGGTGATTCGGGTCTTGAGGATAGTGTCGCGAGTAGAAGGCGGCGCTGATGGGAAGGTTTTTCTTGACAGCGGTGTTCAATATCAATAAGCTGAATGAGTTCTGGACACGTGTTCGGAAATTGGACAGTGGAATCAGTGGTCGCACGTGCGAAATGTTTGTATGCATACGCGGCATCGTTTACGAATCAGTTTTGAGCAAACCGAGATGTACGTAGCTTTCCATCATTGTTTTTGGTGAACTCAAGGAAAAATATCAAGGAGTAGTGCGATATGAAAAAGAGGGGTTTTACACTAATCGAATTGTTGGTGGTAATAGCGATCATCGGTATACTTGCGGCGATTCTGCTGCCTGCACTTGCCCGCGCGCGCGAGGCTGCGCGTCGTTCATCGTGCGCGAACAATCTGAAACAGATTGGTCTTACGCTTAAGATGTATTCAGGTGAGGCGCGCGGGGAGAAGTATCCTCCTACGGGATTCTATTGGCACCGCAGCAAAGATCTTGGAGGTGGTTTCTCCGGTCTGGGAGATTCGCTTTCGGCAGATGTCGGTATAAAAGTACCCTCGGTTTACCCCGAGTATCTGCCGGATCCTTTTGTGTTTGTTTGTCCATCTGATTCGGAGAACGCGCTTCGTGACGACGCCTCGCTTGACCCGCCGGGATGTCTCGGATACAACACGACTTTTGTGTCGGTTTTGGACGGCGGCACAGATTCGATTACGGGTTGTGAAGAAGCCGTGGACGACAGCTATCTTTACTTGGGGTACATCAACGACAAACTTGGTGCTGCCGGTGATTCGATGGCTAGTACGAGTACTTCTATCGATGAGACGCTTGGCGTCCTCACGTTTATGGTTAATTTGAATCCGGACGGTGTACCTATGCCAGTGCAGCCTCTCGCAGTTTACATTCAATTCTGGGCGAAATGGTTTCTCGATTATGGTGCTTATGCTGCAGCGAGCGGCGATGCCGACGGTCGTTACTATGGTGACCAGAAAGTGAGTGGTTCGAGCTTTGATACTGATGTGGACCTTGGCGGTGGTGATGGCGATCCTCTTTCGACAGTGAATGGATTTGGCAAGAGCTTGATCGAGTCGGGTGCTTCGATTCCGTCAGACGGTTTTTACGGGAACGGCGGCACGAGTACGATATTTCGTCTTCGCGAAGGTGTGACGCGTTTTCTGATAACGGATATTAACAATGCGGGTGCTTCGGCGGTTTCTCAGTCTACGATCACTGTGATGTACGACAGCATCGCAACGGTCCCGGTTGACTACAACCACCTTCCGGGCGGATCGAATGTGCTGTATCTTGATGGTCATGTATCTTTTGTGAAATACGAAGAAGGTGCGCCGTGCTATAAGGGGTTTGCGTATCTTGTTGGAGCTCTTGGAATTGTGAGGGAACAGCAGGAAAATTTGTAGTAGTTCAAGATTGTTGATGGATTGCCTGCCGAGTCTTTGTTGATTCGGCGGGCGATTTTTTTTGGGGCGGGGGAATTGATCAGTCGTTGAGGATGGCGACGACACGGGCTGGGGCGGCGCTGGCTCCCTTTAATTTGAGGGGGAAGCAGGCGACTGTGAATCCTGTTTCAGGGAGTTGATCGAGATTCATAAGGCGTTCGATTTGGGAGTAGGGGAGGTCGGCCTGGTGCGCTTCCCAGAAAATGCCTGGTTTGTTTTGGGCGATGGCGTCCTGTGCCTGCAGATGGAGCGGGCGGTCCCATCCCCAGGCATCGATTCCCATGACTCGGATGCCTTGATCGAAGAGCCATTGCGTGGCTTCGGCAGTGGCGCCTGATCCGTGTGCCATGTAGTCGGGTTGTCCGTAGAAGGCATCGCATCCGGTCTGGATGAGTACGATATCGAATGGATTCAGGGTGTATCCGATTTTTTCGAGGACGTTTTTTATGTCTTGGGTTGTGACTGCTTCGCCGTCGTTTTTGTGGCGCATGTCGAGCTTTATGCTGGGGCGGAAGAACCAGTCAAGGGGAAGTTCATCGATGGTTTGGGCCGGCTTTCCCTGAATTACGCTGTTGTAGTGGTAGGGGGCATCGACGTGTGTCGCGCCGTGGGTGCTGAGTTTGTCTATGGTTTCGACTGCCCAGCCTTCGTTGTCGCGCAGGAGAGTTGCGGGAACGCCCATCATGTTTTCGACTGATTCTGCACCTGCTTTGTGATCCTGGTAGGTGATCTCAACTTGGTCGACTGGTGAGACGGAACAATTTTCGATTGTGCTGGACAAATCGATGATTTTCATTTCGATGTTTCCTTATAGTCGCGGTCCGATGAGCGCTCCCCCGTCGCAGACGATGTTCTGTCCGGTGACGAGGCTTGATCCGGTGACGAGAGAGACTATGGCATCAGCGACATCTTCGGGCTGGGATACTTTTCCGAGGACGGATTTTTTTTCGATGCCGGATTTGATGGTGTCGTATTTGTCGCCGAATCCCGCTTTAAGCCATTCTCCGTCGATGAAGCCCGGTGAGACGGTGTTTACGCGGATCTCCGGGCCGAGCGCGCGGGCCATTGTGATGCCTAGGTTGATCAGGCCTGCTTTGGATGCGCAGTATGGAACGGAACTTCCGGTTCCTGCAACGCCTGCAACGCTTGCGACATTTACGATAGCGGCATCGCCTGACTCGCGGAGGTATTTTTCGGCGGCACGAATACACTGGAAGGGGCCTTTGAGATTGACGCCGAGAATTCTGTCCCAAATTTCGCTGGTAGCTTTTTCGAGGTTGCCGTGGTTGATGAATTCGGTGGTGCCTGCGTTGTTTATGAGTATATCGAGCCGACCGAAGGCCTCGTATGCGGCTTCTATCATTGCGCGGCATTCTTCGTCGACTGCTACATTGGCCTGGAAGGAAAGGGATTCGACGCCTAGCGACTTAACCTCTTCGGCATCGAAAAAAAATCCGTCCTCGGAAAAGTATCCCAGC
>DTSJ01000204.1 GCA_012965445.1 Candidatus Hydrogenedentota bacterium | reverse complement strand
TCAGTTCGAGGCGTATCTAAACACCACCACCGACTGTCTTCGATCAATGGTGCCTAGGTAGTTTCTGGGAATGAGGTGGAAGGCTGGAAACGCCGTATACAGCCGTTGACCATGGGCGATTATGATTCATCCAAGTTACTAAGAGCGCTGAAATCAGTAGGCTATAAAGGCCCGGTTCTCTTGCTTACCTTGGGCCTCCAAAAAGCCGCTGCGGATCATCATCAGACCTCGTTCAAACGATTTCAGGAAATGGTCGACGCGCTGGACGAGGATTAGGCCGAAGACATTGGCGCAGCGAACTAAAAAACACAGAAGATAGAAAATAATGAAAGGATAGGAAAACAGATGAAACAATGGATTATTGCAGGCGTGGCGACGCTCTTGCTGGCCGGGAATGCGGTGGCGGATCGCGCTGGAAGTCAAGAGGAATCTGACGAGTGAGAGAAAACTAACTATTGAGCAAAAATTCGAAGGTCTCTAGATGTTCACTGGGTTTCTCCGAGCTTTTTCGACTGTTCGAGATTCTACTCATATTGCTAGATATTCGAACCGGTAGAGTCAGGGTATTCGGCGGAATAGCAATTAGACCCTATTTTCAGTGCTTGGAGACATCGGCTGAGTTTTTTTGACCCCACGCTGTATCGAATTAATATTGATGCCCAAATCGACCGAATGGCAACAATCGCCCCCAGACACAGGGGAATTCGGCAACACCCGTAGGAATCTTTCCCCGAATTTCGACAATATTCCCTGTTAATTTCCCTGATAGCAGGGAATTCAGGTGAGAATCAGTTCGACGCGTTTCTTAACACCACCATATTTAACATGCGCTGAATCAGGTACTTACACTGATTACTCGCAAAACGCGATGCAGCCTTTAGACCCGAAAACGGGGGTAGTACTACCCCGCACCTAAAGGAGCACGCAAAATGTGGTGACATCCAAAGTCACACTTTGCGGCGGATTGCGCTTTGACTTAACCTCGTAAAACGAACTTCAGGTTACCGGCGCGTTGCCGACGACCCATTTGACGTTGTGCTCCTATCAGACTATACTCATGATGAACGCGGCACGAAAGAAGTATCGTTTTTCTACCGGTTGGAACTTAATTGAACTAGAAGACCGAAAGGCTAAAAGACATGAACATCAAGTTTGCAAAGTTTCTATCCGCGGGATTGGCAGTGCTATTGCTCACTCCTAGCACATATGGGGCGGAGGTAACGGTCTTGTACAACGAACAAACCATCGTCATCAACGATGCGTTGGAGGACCCAACAGACCTTTGGTTATCACCTGCCGACCTTACGCGCGTCAATGGATTCGTCCTCAAACCTGAGGGCGCATGTCTGGAGGAAATCTGTATTCCGATCAAGCAGGACCAAGACAGCAAACTGTTCGTGCGGCGTTCGGGCAAGTCTTGGGTTAACATTACGGAGTTGGCGCGCAAGCTCCAACAACCATTCGTTTCGGACTCGAAAGCATCTGCCTGGAGTTTCGGTGCAATTCCGCAGGTAAGGCGTTCGTTTCTGGAATCGGCGATCGCACCAGACTTCGAGCTCACGGATCGGAGCGGCAAAACCGTACGGCTGTCGGATTTGCGCGGCAAGAAAGTATTGATTATGACTTGGGCTTCTTGGTGAGGTTGCCAACTCGATGTGCCCGTGTGGCAGACCATATACGAAGACCTGAAAGATCAAAATTTCGAACTCATCTCGGCCGCCCAGGACACCGGTGGTGAAGCCAAAGCAGGCCCTATATTTGATCGGGCAAATGTGACGTATACGGCAATCGTTGATGTGAATCACACTATCAGTTCACTGTTCAATCTGGTGAACGTACCGTCCGGAGTTTGGATCAATGAAGAAGGACGCATCGTCCGCATTGATGAGGGAACCTACACCAAGTCCGCCAAGGTCCTAGGCAACACTATTGGACACGACGGATATGTCCCGGCGCTGCGCGATTGGATCGCGAAGGGTGACGAGAGCGCCTACATCATGTCCCCGGACGAAGTAGCCTCGAACATTCGACTACGTGTTGCAGATGAGGAACTCGCAGAACCGAATTTCAAACTTGCGAACTATTTTTATGCGAAAGGCAACATGGATTCGGCCAATGCATACTGGGACAAAGCGCAGGCTCTGAGCCCTGATAGCTGGAATTTCCATCGCCAAGATTGGTCGTTCCTTCCCTCGGCGGAGACGAACAAGAATTTCCTAGGTAAAGTGAACGCCCTGACGACATCGTACTACGCCCCGATGAGCAAGTTACCGGAGGGTTCGAAGTAGGCACGATCTCTCGACCCAGGGCGCTCGCGATATGGCCAATGAAGCCTGGGTCTCTATTTGAGGACTTCGGAAGTGGGAATGTACAGGTGGATATGTCGTTCCGAACATTGATGTTCGAAACAGTGGGCGAGACTACGCAACTGGCATAGACGCGAACAAAGGCTGGAGGTAAATTATGGAAGAGCTTAGTATGAACGAAACAACCCGACGAGGATTTCTGGCGGTGGGAGGCTGTGGCCTGGCGCTAGCGGGTATAGGCGGAATCGCCCCTGATGCAATTCACGCCGAGTCGAAGGCGGTTGAAAAGGCCAACGAAGAGCTGGTGCTCAGGATGTGCGCCAATATCGACCCCAAGAACCCGACGAGTATGGCGGAATACCTGGCGGACGATATCGTCTTCCAACTGATAGACGGGCAGCCGTTGGTGAAGGGAAAGGAAAAATTCATCGCATTCGTAAGCACGTTTTTCAGTCCCTTCGAACGTGCCGAGTTCGTGATTCACCGCTCGCATGCGATCGGTAATCTGGTAATCAACGAGCGTACCGACAATTTCTTTGCCAAAGAAGGTGGTCAGGATCAAAGCTTCCATGTCTCAGGCTTCTGCCTCGTGAAAGATGGAAAGATCAAGGAGTGGAAAGACTACGGGCTCCCGGAATAGCTCGATGGCCAGGACTCGTCGAAATTCGTTCTCTAGTCCGAGAAATGCATTGTGCCTCGCAAATATTCATCCGCATTGATATCATTGAATTTTCTGAATTGCTCGTGTAGGTTTGTTCGATGCCAAATCTGAGGGTGTTATTTTTATAGCTGGCGATTTTTGGTCAATATTTACATGCATTTTCTGACTTTTCGCCAAACTACGGCTTTCGCTATAATGTAGCTGATTTAAGGACAATTTTCAAGAAAATTGCCAAGTGAGAATCAGTTCACAGCGTTTCCAATCACCGCCACAAAAATCAACCTATGTGCTCGGTTCGGGGCGTTTTTCAGGTCAGCAGT
>DTSJ01000203.1 GCA_012965445.1 Candidatus Hydrogenedentota bacterium | reverse complement strand
GCATGTTTCTGCGAAGAAGAACCGTGACCACTTGAGCTATTTGTTGAAGAAGATGCTGCAGGATCCGCCGCCGGATCAGAAGAGTCCCGATGAAGGTGATGGCGGGGAGAATGAGAACGAGGGTGAAGAGGAGAAGGAAGGGCAGGATCCGAGTGAGGGCGAGAATGAGGAGAAGAAGGAAGGTGAGGAAGACGATGCTGAGGGTGATCCTGAGGAAGATGATTCGGAGAACGACGATCAGAGTCAGGACGGCGAACAGCAACAATCTTCTCAGAACGGAAAGGCACCTGAGGAAGCCAATATCGAGGCGATTCTCGACAGCCTTGAAGAAGTCAATAAGGAAGAGCAGAAGAATTTGCGACGTGCTCAGCGTGCGCCTCAGGTTAAGGGGGGCAAGTGGTGGTGATGCGCGGGCTTGTCATATCCTGGATACTGGTGAGTATGGCGGCGGCGGGTGTCGCCGACGAGGGATATGTGCGTGCGTGGGTTGACAGGACTGAGGTACAGGCTGAGAAGCCTTTCTGGTTGTTTGTTGAGGTGTCGGGTGAGACGATTACGCCGCCGCGCTTTGAGAAGACCGATGCGCTGATTATCAATGTGAATAATCCACAGACATTTCGGCGATCGACGTCCGTGAGTACTACGAGCGGGTTTAAGCGGCAGTATATATTGAAGTATTCGTTCTACACATGGGCGCTGAAGGACGGCGAAGTAACAATTCCTCCTGTTTCGGTGACGGTGGATGGAAAGACGTTGAAGTCAGATCCTATCGTTTTGAAGGTAGCGGCGGCTGATCCGGCGGATATACCCAATCCTAATTCAATTCGGTTGTGGGTGAATCGCCGGACGGTCACTGCTGGAGACTGGTTTTGGATTTATCTTGAGGCAACGGGGTTCGATGTGAATATGCCAGAGACACTTGAGATTGATGGGTTGTATATCAATTCGAGAAATGTGCAGCGATCGGTGACTACGGGATTCACGCGCACGGGGGTGAGTACGCATAAGAGAGGCTACTATGCACGGGCGGACAATCCGGGAAAGATTCAGATTTCTCCTGTAGAAATGATTGTGAGCGGACGTCCGGCGCGGTCGAATTCGCTGGAACTGACAGTCGTTGATGCGCGGACCCCTACTGCTACGCCGAATTCGGGTGTACCCCCGGGCGCGGCTGAGCGGGAGGTGCTGACTGAGGAAGACCTCGTATTTATTGCGATGGATATTGATTCTCGAGACGTATATCTTGGCGAGTCGGTTCTGCTTACGTGGCAGTTGTGGCAGATTATCTATTCGCGGATAAGCACGGGACCTTATCGGGGTGCCCTCAACATCCCGCCGTCGACTGCGGGGTTCTATGTGAACGAGTTGGAGCCGCTCCAGTTTGAGACGAAGCGGGGGCCCTGGAAGTACAACGTGACTGAACGGCGAAAACTTTTGTATCCGACCAGGACGGGTGAGCTGGAGATAGGCGCTTGGCATTGGGAGGGGATAGCGCTGGTCAATCGTCAGAGCATTACGAATCGGGAGCGGTTCTATCGAAAGCTGGACCAGGGCCCATTCAAAATACAGGTGAAAGGGCTTCCCGATGCGCCGGGCGGTTTCGCGGGAGCAGTGGGTGAATTTCAAGTACACTCGCGACTGGACAGCAATGCGGTAAGAGTAGGACAGCCGGTAGAGTTTGCGGTGATCGTGCGGGGTCAGGGGAATGCTGACGCGATTGGCGCGCCTTTGTTTCCTGATCTTGACTGGGCGCACGTCTCTGAGCCTCAACAGAATTCCAGATTCTATACTGATCCCGGTGAGGATTTGCCTTCGGTGGCGAAGACGTTCACCTATACGATCACGCCTCTTGAGGGAGGCAGCTCGGAGATTCCTGCGTTTGACTATGCAACGTTTAGCCCTCGTGTCGAGGGATATGAGGTTGAAACGCTTGGGCCGTACAGAATGAGTGTACAGTCCGAGGGTACGGCCCCGGCCCATCTGCGGGTTTCGGATGACGTGGCGATTCTGCATCGCACAGTGGACATATTGGCGGATGATATTCACCCGATGCTGGAGGCGTCCGGACTGACGAGGAATCAATCGCATCCGGTTGCGACGGCAGCTGCATTATGTACTCCCGCGATCACATACTTTGGCCTGGTATTTATGACGGTGAGGAGACGGCGGCTTGCGGATGATGTTGGTAATGTACGGTCGCGCAAGGCAAAGCATAAGGGGATTCGCCGTCTGGAAGATGTGTTCGATGCCGATGAACCGACCGATGAGTTGTTTCGGACGGTAGCGGCCTATATTGGCGATAAATTTAATGTCCATGACAGTGGGATGACCTCGTCGGACGTGACTGATCTGCTTGAATCTAATGAGGTTGACCGTGGACTGGTTGAAACCTTCGAGAAGATATTGAAGTCTTGTGATCGGTCGCGCTACGCGTCTAAGTCATTGTCGATTGATGAGCTGCGCGCGTTGGTGCAGGCCTCGGAAACGGCGATACACGCATTTGATGATTGGCGGAAGCACGGCGGAAAATCATGAATATTGTAATGAGTTTCATACTGGGCGCAGCCGCGTTTAGCACGACTTATGATGACGGCATGTTGGCTTACAGCAACGAGAATTTCCTGGAGTCGGTCGAGCGGTTTGAGGAGCTTGTGTATAACCGGGTGTATGAACCGGAGGTTTTTTATAATTTGGGGAATGCTTACTACCGCAGGGGCTATCTTGCGCCGGCCATTGCGAATTATGAACGCGCACTGATGCTCGATCCCGGACTGGGTATTGCGCGGGAGAACCTGCGTCGTACGGTCGTCAGAACCGATCAGGGGCTGCCGAGACCTGCGGGAAGCGGTGTTGAACAGGCAGTCTATTTCTGGCACGACGGATTGACCAAATCGGCAAGTATGACGCTTACATTTTTGTTCTGGATCGCCGGATGGTCAATATTGGCATTACGGGTATGGAAGAGCAAGCCCTATATGCGCCGCGTAGCGGCGGTCAGCCTGCTGCTCGCGGTGTTGTTCATGGGTTCGTGGGTGCTGAAAGCGAATCCTCCTGAGCTTGCGGTTGCAAACGGGAACAAGATACCGGTTCGTTACGGAATGGAACCTTCGGATACAGTGCGCTTTGAATTATTCGAAGGTGATCGCGTCCATATCGATGAGCGCATCGGAGACTGGATTCGAGTTGTGACTGCTGATGGAGAGCGGGGTTGGGCGCGAGAAGAGTATTTCATCGCCGTGTGGCCGCCTTACGGGGCGTACGGTTCGCGTATGTTGATTGGAGAAGACGG
>DTSJ01000202.1 GCA_012965445.1 Candidatus Hydrogenedentota bacterium | reverse complement strand
CACCCAGCCGTTTCCGGCGCACCGTCTGGAGTTCGAGCGTTTCCGCCAGAGTTTCTTCGTGAAGATGGCCCTGACGAACCAGTATCGCGCCCAATCGCATGTCTTCACTGCTCATTTACTCGTCGTCCTCGCTCGATGTGTCATTCCTGAAAATCACGCCCCGGTTGCCTTCAAAAGACGAAGTATCGTCGCGCGAGTCAACAGGTTCTTCTCTTGGTGATGATTCGACCGGATCGACATCTGTAAACTTTGATCGGTATACCTCTGTCGGGCGGTTCTTCGTCCGCATTCTGTGTTTCGCTTTGACTTTCTTAATAAACCCCTTCTCGAAGATCGGATCGAGATTATACGTGTAATAGTCTTCCATGCGTTTCCTGGTTATCTCGACCATGTCTTCATCCCGACCAATAATGTGAGGCGTCACCAGAATTACCAGATTCGTCCTTTCGCGACCGCTGGTTTTTCCCCGGAACAACATGCCCAATATAGGGATGTCTCCAAGTATCGGCACTTGGGACTTGACTCTGCTCTGACTTTCGCCAATGAGACCGCCGAGGATACCTGTCTGGCCGTCCCGCACGACAACCTCCGTTTGAATCTTGGACTCAAGGATCGTCGCCCCCGACGTGTTTACATCGATCCCGATCGTACCAGGCGAAGCGTTGGACGACTCTACCTCAATCTCCATCGAGACGTATTCGCCTTCGTTGATTTGCGGCGTCACGTTCAGCGTGATACCGACCTCGCGCCGGGCAATGCTGTTGCGGGACTGGAAACCGCTGTTGGGGTTGATGTCCGATTGCGACGTGGGAATCGGAATGTCCGAACCCACGAACAGGGAACCCTCCGTATTGTCTTTCATTAACAGGTTTGGACGAGAAAGAATCTCAACGTCGGTAATCGTCTCTAGTGCTTTAAGCAGGAATGGCACGTTCTGCACCGTCTGAGAAACACCGTTCACCATTATGTCTGTTGTGCCGTCAATCACACCAATCGTGCCGCCTGGCCCCTGCAAGGCAGAAGGCCCCCCCGCGATGACCTGAGCGATATTGATTACGTTTGCAAGACCGAAGAAGTTGTCGCTGTCGACAGCAGTCGCTTCCATTTGCAGTGACCAATCGGAACCCAGTTTGACCTCCATAATCAAGGTTTCGATATTGACCTGCTTGCGCGGAGTATCAAGTTGTGCAATCAATCCCTCAAGGACAGCAAAATCCTGTGGCGAGGCGATGATAACGAGAGCATTGTTATCTTCATAAGGGGTGATAGTAACCTTCTTCTCGAAGGGCTGCACCTCGCCCGAGTTTGCCGACGCCGTGGCTCCTTCGCGCGGTGCGGTGCTGGTTACGCTGTTCAGAACTGCTGCAACGTCTTCAGCTTTCGTGTGCATCAACGGCACGTAGTGCATGTTGTTTGAATCGTAGGGGGTCGGCGTATCCAGTTTCCCGATCATGTACCGGACCTGCTCCATCGTTGACGCCGACGCCACCACGATCAGTGAATTCAGGCGCTCATCAGGCACCATACGCAATGTTTCTTCTGCGCTCCCAATCACCTTGGTCTGAACCTGGCCCGGAACGTTCGCTATTCGCGGATTACGCGGCTGTACAGGTCGCGCAGGCTGCCCTGGTCGCGCAGAAGCCGAAGGCCCCGTAAGAAGCACCTGATTCAATTGATCCGCAAGCGCTTCTGCACGCGTGAATTCCAGTGGAAAAATCTCCAGTTCCGTTTCGTAGCCCGGAATATCAATTGTTTCCATAACTTCAAAAATGTTACGGATTCCGTCCGCTGTATCAATAATCAACAGCGTGTTCGTGTTCTGAAACACGACGAACTCAGCGTTCGGCGAACCCACCCGCTGCAGGAAATCAGCAGCCTCCTGTGCCGGGACATACTCAAGCTGAACAATATGTATCGCGAAATTGTCGAAGCCCATATGCGGCGTACGCGTATTATTGAATATCTCCAGCTTGTCAGAACCGATATTCGCCTGTCCGCCTGCTGGCTTCGGCACGATCCGGACCAGGTTGCCATCCAGCGTATCGACCATCGCGAAATCGTTCGAATACAGGATGGCTTCAAGAAGATCGTACGCCAGTTCCGGCGGGATTTTGTGGTGCGAAATAATCGTGACTTTTTTCGTTTTCAGACTGGGATCAGTCTCGAAGTTTCGTCCCGTTAGCGCTCCGATGGTATTCACCACCTCCAACAGCGTGACATCATCGAAGTCGATGTCAATCGGCTCCAGCGGAGATCCGTCCTCCCTGGTCGGGCGATTATTGCCAGGCGTCTCCTGCGCCTGTACCCATGAAGAATACGCCGTCAGCAGAATCAGAGCCAGAAACGTCCCGCTCCGTCCGCATCTCGAAAATCGTAACAGTGCCATAGTCGTCTCGCGCATAATTACTCCTGCTCTCGTTGGTTTACCGCAATCGGTAAGTGAAATTCATGGGCTTGCCGTCGCGAAGGATGCCCACACGCACGACTGTTGAATTTCGATATTTGTTCGCCAGTGCCGACATCTGATCCTGGCCCGTCACCTTCTCGTTGTTCACCGAAACAAGTATATCGCCGTTCCTATATCCAAGCTCGTTCATCACACCAATCGACTCAATGTCAGGTGTAGAAATCCCCAGAAGGTTTCCATCATCATCTTTCACCTCAAGTACGTCCACCGTTGAAGCAAGACGTTCGT
Source organism: Candidatus Hydrogenedentota bacterium (assembly GCA_012965445.1). Next base: position 8,999 of record DTSJ01000202.1, on the reverse strand, counting down.
ACTCGTCTTCAAGTTTTTTGATGATCGTCTTGCGATCCAGCGTCACCAGCTTTTGCTGCGTAGGACGACCGCTTGATGCAGAGCGTACCAATGCTTCCTTGCGCGGGGCCCTTATCCCTTCGCCCGCTTCAGCCGATTTTTTCGCACCCGTTTCAAGATCAAGCTCGTGTTTCAAGATTTCCTGACGGTTCGCACGTTTATTATCAAGCAATACCTCATTCTTCGAAACCTTCAGCAGGAATACCCGATCAATAATCTCAGATCCAATGAAAAAGGTCTTCATCCCCATGCCTTTTTCACTGACCAGAATATTCGCCGACGAGAACTTGCTGTTCTCCCCTGCATACAGCGTCCCCTTCAAAGTAAGCGGCAGTTTCGAATCTGTAACAATCGGTTCCTGAGGTTTCTGGACCACCTTCTTCGGCGGTTTCGGAGCATTGTGTATATAACTCGCCGCTTTCCCGAATATTTTGCTCGCCACGATACTCTGATACGTCGCCCGCGAATCCACCGGTTTCAGCAAGGTCAGCGTTCCCGAGTCCGAACTGGCAACCCGGTCCCCGCTTCCATAAGACGCCTGAGGAGCATACAAGTCCCGAATCGCAAAAACAGCGATTCCAATGATCACGAGACCCAAAATGCTCTCCGCAATCATAAAACCCTGACGCATCACCAATCCGCGTAACATAAACAAACCTCCACACGCACTCAAAACACCCTCAAAGTATCCTCAGCACGACCAAAATCCTACTGTTTCACTACCCATAACGCCCAAAACACCCCCCAAGATGACACAGAATTACTCAAATATATGACATTTCCTCACCCAAATCCCTCCCAATATCTCCCCGTTATTCCTCTACCGGACGGATCCCCTGCAGCCCGATTCGCAGATCTTCGATCAACCCATGATCCACATAAAACGTTTCAGGCCTACCGCTTACGCGACCAAAACGGACCCGTGACGAACGCGCAGTAAGGTTACCCAGCGTCAATGGGCCCACGACTTTTTCCCCGTCCGGCGTCGTATACGTCACTTCCGCTTCAAAAAACGGCTCCTCCAATCCCATAACATCAATTGCTGGAACAGGTTTCACAATATCGCGGGCGTACGCTGATCTTAGCTTCATAAGCAAAGTGCCTACATCTTCGATGTTTTCGACTGCATGATTCGCGGGCTGTAAAACGTTCCAGACACCATTCTGTTCTTCGAGCGAGTAGGTAATTCCATCGAGACGAATCGATAACGCCGTGGCACTTCGGGGATCAAAGCTGAGGAGGTCTCGTTTTCGGAATCGGAATGGTTTCAACTCAAGGAATTGGACCCATGGAAACTCAATAGTGGTCACCGAACCAAAGTCCTGGCGCACATAAAACATTACCGGATTTACCGAATCTGGAACGGTGCCGCCGATCGAAATCGACGTGCTTGGAGAACCGTCCTTATAGTGAAACGTAAACTTTATCCGATCACTGCCGAAATTTCGCGCGACTTCATCTTCATCGGGAAACCTGCTGCCCGCAATTCGTTTCATCAGATCAATCAGTTTCGACACCGCCAGATTGTCAGTATCTGAATACGCAGGGTCCGTTAGCACCCAGCCCTGCACGTCGTCGCTCGTCAGCGTGAACTGTCGGTTCATATCGGCGTATTCTATCGAAGCGAGATTTATCGCTTTTCCAGTAAAAATGTGATCTTCCCGGTAGTCCAGGGGATCTTGCGGAAGGTAAGAAAGGAACGCGGGATCAATGGTGAACACTGCTGGATTGCCCTCGATCGCGGCGAACATCCGACCGTCATCCGCCATGTCGTCGTGCCATCCGAGCAGCAGCGTTTGTTCCGCTTCTTCTTTCGTATTCATCACCGACAGTTTTGCCCAAGGAGGGTCGAGTCCGTAGTCTCCCAGCGCGTCAGGCAGAGGAATGAAGTCAAAGCTTGACAGATACTGAACCTGATTCGTCAGATGCAGCATTTCACCCTGGAAGGCCAGTACGTCAATCGGCTGGATAATACGCCATTCGTCGTCGTCACCAAGCACATACTCCTCGTCGATGCCAGGTATCGGTTCCAGCCCGTCGTCGGGAACATCTACCGTGAAACGCTTATAATGAATCCGGTCTACGGTATAGTCGACCGCTGGAAACACCCGCCTGTCGCGAAGTTCGTCCATCGAGCGATACAGCGCCTGCGCCATTGGCGCCGGGAGTAAAAACACTTCACCGGAGGCAAGTTTTGCGTAGTGATGGTTTTGCGTCGGATCGGCTGTGCCTACATCGAGCTGAATCAAATCCTTCCTAGAAGTTCCGATGACGATAGTGAGCGGCGGGTCATCAAGTCCGTATAGAGCAAGTTCGTCGGGTGAGGCTTCAATGGATCGTTGATTGATTAAAAGCGGTACGTTTTCTGCGAGATTCGTCCATAGCGCGTGATTGGGATACACGTGTGCGTAGGGCTCGTCCAGTTTCCATTCGTTCTCGCCCAGGCGCTTTGCTTCAATGGCATCGTTTTCCCGGGTCGTAATGGAGAGCCAGACCACATCTTCGCCTTCAAAGTCGAACAATCGCTTCGCTTCAAATACCGCACGCTGTTTTTCTTCTTCGAGCGTACCGGTATACCAGTATCCAGCAATAAGAGCGATGCTCAACAAAACCCAGGCTGCCGCAGAACGTGTTTTCATTGATAGCGCCTCCGATACAGGAAGGTCAACATGCCAATCAGAACGATAACCTGCAATGTACCCAGCACGGAAAGCCAAACGATCCCGCGTTGTTCCGCGACCGTAAGACTCAGTACCTGTCCTTCACTGCCTCTCGGACGGATGGCAATAAGGTCTTCGTTCTCGGTGAGCCACGCGATCGTATTCAAGATCAAATCCGCTGTACCCCCCGCAAGGAGTAGTTGGTTCAAGGTCGAATCTGCATCGCCGATCACCACGACACGCGCATCCTGGGACCGGCCGCCTTCCATCGTAGCCCGTTCGGTGTGATACGTTGCAGCGACAGCTACACTATTTGGACCATCAATTTCGTAAGCGTCACGACTAATTGCTGAACTATCGTCCAACACCGCTGGAATGTCACTTTCGCCCCAGGTATCCGGTGTCGTCCGAAGCAGCGTTGTACCGGTTACCCGATCAGGCGGCGGATCTTGAATCTGCACGGTACGCAGCCATTGCATATCAAGTCGCACATCAATGTTGCGGGTGATAGGGTGGGTCGCGTGGAAACTGCCGCGAAACTCGACTGCGTCTGGCGAAGTGTCTTCATAATCCTTGATGCTGCTGAAGTCATCGATTAATGCGAGCTGAACTCCATTTGACAGGGGCGAGACAATGAGGTCCTGGTAGACATCAATTCCGAAACGTGCCAACAGCCACGGACGCAGCCGTTCTTCACTCTGGACCACTTGATCAACTTTGATACCAGGATTTATGAGAAAGAGCATGCGTCCACCGTCCTCAATGTACTGATCGAACGCCCCGATTTCGTAAGGTGTCAGATCTGAAGTGTAATGGTTGATGATGAGTACCGAACAATCGTCGGGGATAGAGGGTGCTTCGATTGGAATGATCAATTTTTCGACTTCGTAGGCTTCGTGTTGAAGAAGGCTCTTGAACAGATGACCGCCCGTCGTCGGGTCATCGTCGTCAATATCGTGCCCGCCGTGCCCGTCAAGAAAATAGACCTTCGGGGTGATGTCGCGCGAGACGTTAATCAGAGCATTCGTAAAATCACGCTCCTCGAGACGTGCGTTCACATGCGACAAGGCAATTTCTTTCTGTCGCGAACCTGATCTGATAACGATCGTACCCACGTCCGTAACGTGCAGTACTTTCATGGTTTTCATTTGAATCACGTCTTTCTGAGGGTCTATCACTTCAATCGTTATATGATCCGTCAAGTCCTGACATTGCTCCAGAAACCGTACCGTTTTATCTTGCGCAATCATCGAACGACTGTCGCCGGTTTTTACAAAGATGCAGAAAATTTCGACAGGCTTCGTTAAACTTTCGAGTACGAGCTCGGTTTGAGAAGCCAATTCACGTCGTCCCTCTTGAGTCAGATCCAGCGAAATATCCATCCGTTTCACAAAAGCGTAAGCCGTGATACACATCACGAGAAAAGCGAGGCTCGCGACTGCAGAATTGAGTCCGTAGGGCGTACCATACTGCTTATCTCTCCGGAAGAGTCCGGTGAAATAGACGAGCAGCCATATTCCTCCTGATCCTGCGGCCACTCCAAAGGAATTCAGTACGCTTTTGGTGAATACGGACTCGTTTAAGATTACGAAGTTCAAGCCCACACATACTGCAACGATTGCGATAATACCTGCTAGTGTTCGAATCCGTCGCATCGCCTATCCCCTCCACTTTCGCATTTCGAGCGATCGGAAGGTCAGGAACAAAAAGAACAGGATAAACAAGACGTAGTAGGCGACATCGACGGGCTGGAAAATGCCCTGCGCCATCTGCCGCGCGTGTGCGTCTATGGGGAGTTCTTTTACAATGGTGCGCAATCCTTCGTAACCCGTATTCGCATAATCCCGGGACCGTTCAGACCAATCCGACGGTACAGGCAGATCCTCCCGCATATCTTCCGCCATATAACCCATCATAAAGAAAACGAAATAGGCCGCAAAGGTCAGCGTCGCAGCCGTGATTTGAGTGCGGCATATCGACGATACAAACAGGCCCATGCTCAGGAAGGCCGCGCCCATCAGGAAGAACGCGAGTAAACCGAAGAGCAGTACTTCAATTTCGACATCGACAAAGTAGTAGGCGATTCCCATATTCACGCTGGTCACGACAAACATCAAGCCCAGGATGGAAAGAGCCGCCAGATACTTTCCAAAGACGATATCGCGATCACGCAGCGGATGCGTCAGCAGCAACTCAATCGTACCCTGATAGCGCTCCTCGGCGAGCAGACGCATGGTAATGAGCGGGCCGATAAACATCATAATTAGTCCGCAATACACGAGGTACTCACTCAAGAATGCTTCTTCAAAATCCGGAACCGCAGGTAGTTTGTATTGACCCGGAGCTTCAGTCCAGAAGCTGTAGAGGATAAAGGAAAACGAAAAGCCCAGCCCTGAAATCATGGCGTAGGTACCCAGCACAACATAGCCTACGGGGGTCGAGAAGTAAGACTTGAATTCGCGCTTGCATACAACCCAACTGTTACCCATGCGCAACCTCCGCCTCTTGCGAAATCGCGTCAATGAACACGTCCTCCAGGGTCCCCGACTGTTCCTGCACCTGCACGACCTCGATTTGCGCGCCGACCAGCGCTCTGACAAGGATTGGGCTCACTTCCTGGACCTTCGCATCCGCGGAAAGTTGGACGGAGTAGCGATTGCCCTGCATTGACGTCTTGTCTACCCCTTCGACTTTCATAAGCGTCTCTTGAATCGTTCCTGCCGATCCGCGAAGTTCAAGGTTAAGTGAACTACCGTTCGAGAGACTGTCCATGCTTCTCTCCGCGACGATTCGACCCTGGTTCAGGATCAATACACGCTTACAAATCATCGACACCTCGGGAAGTATGTGCGTACTCAGCAGCACTGTATGATTTTCTGCCAAATCCTTGATCATCTGACGGATTCCGACGATCTGTTTAGGGTCCAGGCCTACTGTCGGTTCATCCAATATCAAAACAGGGGGATTACCCAGCAACGCTTGCGCGAGGCCCACACGCTGGCGATACCCTTTCGATAGATTCTGGATCAGACGCTTCTGCATATGGAGCAGTCCGCAGCGCTCCATAACGTCGGCCACCTCTTTTTTGCGTTGAGCGCGCCCAATGCCTTTCAACTCGGCTACATAAGACAAATAACTTGATACAACCATTTCGAGGTAAAGCGGTACACTCTCTGGCAAATATCCGACCCGCCTCTTTACTTCCAGCGGTCGCTTGTGTACGTCAAATCCCGCGACCTGTGCGTTGCCGGCAGTGGCTGGATGAAAGCCCGTGAGGATGCGCATGGTCGTCGTCTTGCCAGCGCCATTGGGGCCAAGAAAGCCCACGATTTCCCCCTGCTCAACATCGAACGAAATATCATCAACCGCATGAACAGGGCCGTATGCCTTGGTTAGTTGTCGAACTTCAATCATACGTAATATTTCCCCCCTCACTGCGATTCCGGTTGAGAAAAAAATTGACCGATCCCGGAAAAAAGTTCTCGCAAAAATCATGTCCAGTATACCCGACACGGGGCTACTATCCATCGCGCAAGTCTATGCAAAACAAGGGGCTTAACGCAACACAGCCTATGCCAAGAAATATCGGCACACAAATTGCCAATGTATCCGCGCGGAAGGGGAAACCCTTTTCTGGAGGGCGGGGAATCATGAGACTCATGATTCCTCGTTCTCTAGTCGATAGATCAGATCGTAAGGAGTTAAACGATGACAGTTCAATGCTGCGTATGTCGCAAATATCGAGTCGACAACGACTGGAAAAAGAAAACCGATGTTGAAACCGACATCAGCCATACCTATTGCCCGCCAAGCAAAGAGAAAGCATTCGATTCGATCCTTGCTGATCGGGAAGCGTCGGCCGCCGCGAAGTAGCTACGTAAACACCAAAAAAAGGCCCCATCGGAACGACGGGGCCTTTTTATTTTGCAACTACTTTACGAATGTACTACATCATGCCGCCCATGTCCGGAGCACCAGCGACTTCGGGCTGCGGGATTTCAGCGACCAGAACTTCCGTCGTCAGAAGAAGCCCGGCAACGCTGGCTGCGTTTTGGAGCGCCACGCGAACTACTTTCGTCGGGTCAATCACGCCCGCTTTCATCAGGTCTTCAAATTCACCCGTCGCCACATTGTAGCCTAAGGTACCTTTTTTAGACTTGACATGCTGTACGATCGTCGATCCTTCGTCACCGGCATTCGCCGCAAGCTGACGTATCGGTTCTTCGATAGCACGCTTAACGATAGCAGCGCCTATGGCTTCATCGCCTTCAAGATTCAACTTATTAGGCGCGTTTTGGCAGCGAATCAATGCGGTACCCCCGCCAGCGACGATACCTTCTTCCACTGCAGCGCGAGTTGCATGAAGGGCATCTTCCACGCGTGCCTTCTTTTCCTTCATTTCGATTTCGGTTGCTGCGCCTACATTGATCACAGCGACACCGCCCGCCAACTTAGCCAGGCGTTCCTGAAGTTTTTCACGATCATAGTCGGAAGTCGTTTCTTCGATTTGGCGACGAATCAAGTTGATGCGACCCACAATATCGGAGCTTTTCCCGGCACCTTCGACGATGGTCGTGTTGTCTTTGTCGATCACGACGCGTTTCGCACGACCCAGGTCAGCCAGTGTAATGCTCTCGAGACTGCGGCCCAGATCCTCAGTGATCGCGAGTCCACCTGTGAGGATGGCGATGTCTTCGAGCATTGCTTTACGGCGGTCACCAAATCCAGGAGCCTTGACTGCAGCTGCCTGGAAAGTTCCACGGATTTTGTTGACCACCAGAGTAGCCAGGGCTTCGCCTTCGACATCTTCTGCAAGAATCAACAGCGGTTTACCGGATTTTGCTACCTGTTCGAGCAACGGAAGCAGGTCTTTCAGATTGCTGACCTTCTTTTCGTGGATAAGGACGTAGCAGTTTTCATAAGAGACTTCCATCGTTTCGTTGTCCGTTACGAAGTAAGGAGATAGGTATCCTTTGTCAAACTGCATGCCTTCTACAATATCGAGCGTCGTTTCAATGCCATTTGCTTCCTCTACCGTGATGGTTCCGTCGTTTCCAACTTTGTCCATCGCATCTGCAATAATGCTTCCGATTTCATCATCACTGTTCGCGGAGATAGCAGCCACGTTCTTGATCACATCGCGGTCATCTCGTACACGCTTGCTCTGTTTGCCCAAGGCTTTGACTATAGCTTCGACGGCCGCATCAATGCCGCGCTTGATAGACATTGGGTTCGCGCCGGCCGTTACATTCCGGAGTCCTTCGCGGTAGATTGCCTCAGCAAGCACCGTTGCAGTCGTAGTGCCGTCACCAGCGACATCTGAAGTTTTGGAAGCGACTTCTTTGACCATTTGCGCGCCCATATTTTCATATTTGTCTTCGAGTTCGATTTCCTTGGCGACGGAAACACCATCTTTCGTCACCGTTGGGGAACCCCACTTCTTGTCCAAAACCACATTACGACCCTTAGGTCCCAACGTCGCCTTTACCGCGCGACTCAATTTCGCCACACCGTTCAGAATTCCACGGCGCGCGTCTTCACCAAATTCTATCTGTTTTGCGCTCATACTTAGTTATCCTTTGATTGAGGTTGAGTTCAAAGTTTTGTCGAATAGATTCAAGACTATTCAATGACCGCAAGAACGTCGTCCTCGCGCATGATGATCAGCTCATCACCGTCCACCTTTACTTCGGTACCGGCATATTTACCCATCAAAATGCGGTCGCCCTTTTTAATTTCCATCGGCTGATGTTTGCCGTTGTCATCGATGCGGCCTTTGCCGGCAGCAATAACCTTACCTTCCTGTGGTTTCTCTTTTGCCGAATCCGGGATGATAATCCCGCCACGTACGGTATCGGCTGCATCTTCACGTTTAACCAGAATACGGTCGCCTAACGGACGAATCTTCATTACACTTTCCTTTCGTTTTACAAGGTTACAACAGTTCAAAAACAAACTGCTACAATTTAAAAACAACATTGAGATGTCGTTTTGGCATCGATCATATTTTGAGATCGGCTGATAACTTACCATAAAAATATACCAAAATCAACCATCTGGTCAAAAAATACTATCGAATCGATACGAAATATGAAAAATTGCCATTTTGGCACAACTTTATCAATCTGCTTTATCGAGTGCCAAAAGCTTTTTCGGAGGTCTATTGCAGTATCAACACAAGAATTTCTTGAGGTTTGATGCTGTTGAATTAGCAATACTTGACCTCGACACGTTTAACCCCTTTTTCCGGGATTCATCTGCTTCGCCGACAATGCGGTTGGTGGTCAATTCTCCAGGGCG
>DTSJ01000201.1 GCA_012965445.1 Candidatus Hydrogenedentota bacterium | reverse complement strand
CATCTTCAGATTCATTGGCCGGAGGGCAATGTGCTCATTGACCGGAATCGGCGTTCGCCTCAGGCCGGGGTGCCGGATTATAATGCCCTTGTGCGGATTAAGAAGTAGGCGGCGTGCGCGTTCTGCGCAACTTGAAATAGACGAAACATTGTGGTTAACTCGATCCTGTTGTTTGCATTTGTTCGTCAATCGAATCTCGAATCAGGGAGTTCCTTATGCGCGGTGGTCTATTTGCTGCATTACTCGTTTTTGGCGGAGCTATCGCATCCGCTCAGGTTCAGTCCCCTGAAGAGTTTCTTGGGCATCAGGTCGGGGCTGATTATAAGCTGGTGAAATGGGAGCGGATTGTCGAATACTTTCGTCATTTGGGCGAGAATTCCGACCGGATTGCTGTGCGCGATATTGGTCTGACGACTGAGGGGCGTCCGATGATTCTGGCTGAGATTTCTACGGCGGATACGGTGGCGAATCTTGATTCTCATCGTCGCGCACAGGCGAAGATTGCTGATCCGAGGATGATTGCGAATGATGCGGAGCGTGTTGATCTGATTCAGAATACCAAGGTGCCGATTCTGATTAACTGCCAGCTTCACTCGAACGAAACGGCGGCGAGTCAGATGTCGATGGAACTTGCGTGGAGGCTGGTGACTGAGGATTCGGAGGCGATTCGGGAGATTCTGGACAATACGATTGTATTGCTGATTCCCTGCGCGAACCCGGACGGTCAGGTGATGGTTGCGGAATGGTATGAGAAGTCGCTGGGACAACCGTGGGAAGGTCGAGCAAGTATGCCGCGCTTGTATCAGAAGTATGCGGGGCACGACAACAACCGCGACTGGTTCATGCTGAACCTGCTGGAAACGCGGAATACGACGAAGGTGCTGTACAAGGAATGGCTGCCTACGATTGTGTGGGACGTGCATCAGATGGGGAACTCTGGAGCACGATTGTTTGTGCCTCCTTTTTTCGATCCGAAGAATTTCAATGTACATCCGATTATTGATCAGACGCTGCTGATTATTGGCGGTCATATGGCAGGGGACCTTTCGCGCAATGGGCGTAAAGGGGTGGTGCATTCGGCTATTTACGATAATTGGTGGGCAGGGGGATTCAGGACGACTCCTTATCGACACAACATGGTGGGCATTCTTACTGAGGCAGCGAGCGTGAATCTTGCTTCCCCCGTATTTCAGCGGAAATCGGAGCTGAGGGGTTCTCGACGTGGCATGCCGGATTATTCGGTGAAGACGAATTTTCCCGATCCATGGCCTGGGGGCTGGTGGCGACTGCGGGACATTGTTGAGTACGAACTGGATATCGCGATGTCGCTGTGTACGCTGGCTTCGCGCTACCACGATCGATTCCAAGGTAACTTCATTCACATGAATGAGGATGCGATCGAGAAGGGGCTTAGCGAACCGCCGTTTGCCTGGCTTGTGCCGCCGGATCAGCGTGATCCGAGGCGGGCCTACGAAATGCTTGAACGACTGGATGCTACGGCGATTGAAGTACATCAGGCTGAGGAGGCTTTTGAGGCGGACGGCGTGGAGTATCCAGAGGGCACGTTCATAATGTATACAGCGCAACCGTTTCGTCCGCATTTGATGGACATGATGGAGCGTCAGGTGTATCCGGACCGTTCGTTGTATCCGGGCGGACCGGCTGAACCACCTTACGACATGGCGGGGTGGACGCTGCCGCTGCAGATGGGTGTTCGTCATGTGGAGGTGGCTGGCAGATTCAATGTTGAGGCTGCGAAACTGGGTAGCATTCCATTTCCGGATGGTTCGGTGGATTCATCGTCGGCTTCTACGCGGATTGTGCGACCTGGAAAGAACGATGACTTTCGGTTGATGACGCGGCTTCATGAAAATGATGTGCCTTTCTATATTGTCAGGGCAGGGGGCGGCGATCTTGAGCCGGGGACGATTATCCTTGAGAATTCCGATGCTCTACCGGAGAAGCTTGAGGAGATAAATGAGGGACTTTCGACGGAAATTGTAGCTGACGCTTCTGCGGCGAAGGTTTTGAAGGAAGAGGAGTCGGTTGTAAAAGCGGTCGCCGCACGCACGGCACTGTATCATCCCTGGACTGCCAGCATGGAGGAGGGGTGGACGCGTCTGGCGCTGGATACGCACGAGGTTCCTTTCCAGAGCATTTACAATGCGGAGATTCGCGCGGGGAACCTTGCAGAACGCTTCGACTGCATTATTTTGCCTTCGGTGGGTGTGCGGTCGATCATAAACGGCTATCCCGATGACAGTACTGCGCCTGAATTTACGGGGGGCATTGGCGAGAAGGGGGTTGTGGCGCTGCAGGAGTTTGTGCTGAACGGGGGAACATTGGTGTGTATGGACGCTTCTTCGAATCTGCCGATTAACCGGTTTGGAATTCCGGTGAAAAACCTTGTATTGGGTAAGCCGACTGATGAGTTTTATTGTCCGGGATCAGTGTTGCGTTTGAGTATGGATACTGAGCATCCGGTTGGGTGGGGGATGCCGGAATGGTATTCGGGATATTTTGCGCGTTCGCAGGCTTTTGATGTTTTCAGCGAGGAGGAGGACAAGGAGAAGAAGCTTCTTGAGCGATATCCGACCACCGTTGTTTCACGATATTCCGATACGGTGCTGCTGGAGTCGGGGTGGATTCGGGGTGATGATATTATCAAGGGTAAGCCTGCGATATTGGATGTTGAGTACGGCGAGGGTAAAATCCTTTTGTTGGGTATCTCAGTTCAGCGACGGGGTCAGCCGCATGGGACTTTTCGGATATTGTTTAATGCGATTCAGGCGAGTACGCTTTAGTAACAAATGTTTTTATAGAGAAGGAGTAAATAGATGTTTCAACATATAAGTTTGAGAATAAGCACTGTTCTGTTGCTATTGGTCACTGTATTCGCGCCGGGATGTGCTCATTTGAGTGGCGGAGGAGGCGGGCCGGATGCGTCGGGATACTATGAGGGGAGCTGGTATGGTCCGAATGCGAACAATCCGCTGGGCGCGCTGACGTGCGTGATCGAGTCGTCTGGAGCCGGGACTTGGGACGCGGTGTTTTCTGCGACGTTTGGCGGGTCCGGGGAGTATGACGTTGAACTTGCCGGAGTGACTGAAGGTGAGACGATAGTATTCAAAGGATCCGTTGATTTGGGGGAGACTAGCGGCGGGGTGTTTGACTGGAACGGGTCGATCAGCGGGGAAGTTTTTGACGGATCTTATACGAGCCAATTTATTAACGGTACTTTTAAGATGGTGAAGGCTGAAAAGCCTGTCAACTAGCAACAATCCCGGAGGTAACGGAAATGCGTCCCTCTCGATCATTCAGGATCTCGAAATCCAAAGTATTCCTTACCCTGTCAGTGTGCCTTGCTATAAATTCAATATCCCATGCACAGCCGAACCGTTGCGTCCTAATCGTGATCGAAGACCTTAGACCGGAGTTCGTAACCGGAGCTGAGATGCCGAACTTGAGCTCGCTTGCGAGAAAAGGAGTCTCTCTCAGCAGTCATCACGCAGTATACCCCGCCGTTCCAATCGTAAACGCGGTTTCAATCTTGCGGGGATCGTACCCCAGGACGCACGGTATAGTTGACAATACCGTCGACTTTCCCGCTGCAAGGCTCAAAGCAAAGTACCCGAACAGAGTCATTTCGGCGTCAATGCCCAACCTTTCTCGAGCCCTGTACGCTGCAAGGCCGCAGTCTCAAATCACGTCGATCATTGATCGCAACGCCTGGGTCGTCGACAACTACTTCACAGACAAATACAAGCCTCCATATATCACCCTTTGGTTCGTTGGTCGGGACAAAAAAGACGAAATCGGCTCGACAGAACATTTACGGATACTCAACGAAATCGACGCGCTGATCGGCACCATCATCAAAGAACACAAGAAACGAAAAATGGACGTGAATCTATTCATCACGTCCTCCGGCTCGACGCTTACTCCTATCGGAGAACCCCACAGCCTCGCAGATTTGCTCATCCAGCGTGGACTCAAATCCAGCCACAGTTCAGAGGACGTGATCATCAAGAACAACCAAATCAGCGTCGAAAACCAAGATCTCAGAAAAATCCGCGAAGTCGTGGTGCTCCTCCAAAAGACCTCTTGGATTGGTGCAGTCTATACCCAGCAAATTCGCGTGACCCACCCCGAAGGAAAAGCCAAAGGCGCCCTGTCGTTCCAATCTGTCTATATCAACCACGAAACATCCCCCGACATACTCGTCGAACCCGTGTGGACCGATGCCCCGAACGCCCATGGAATTCGGGGAACCAAGTCAAGAATCGGGGAGGGAGAATCGGGGACCTCCAGCCCTTACGCGCTGCGTATACCTTTTATAGCGTTCGGCCCTGATATCAAGAGGAAACTCAAATCCAATGTGCCATCCGCCAACCTGGATCTCAGTTCGACCATCCATCACATCGTCGGCTATACGATTCCGGATTCGATGGACGGGCGGATTCTTCATGAGATCCTTGTTGGCGGGCCTGATCCGGAAGATGTCAAGGTACTGCGTCGACGGCATGGGGCTGAGGTTGAGCTTGAGGGGCTTCGGTACAAGCTGATGATGACTGAGTATTCGGTGGAGGGGGTAGATTATTTTGATTCGACGCGGACGGAACGGTTTTTGAAGGATTGACAGGGCGTCGGGAGTTGTGGGAGTTAGGGGAAGAGGGGGATGATTAGTAGGACGAAGAGGGTTGCGAGGATGAGTTGGACGATTGCGAATGGGAAGGAGAGTTTTACGAATCGGATGAAGTTCATACCGAGTTTGTTTTTTTGCATTACGGTGACGGCGACTACTGTTGAGGCGGAGCCGATGGGGGTGAGATTGCCGCCGAGGTTGGCGCCGAAGATTACGCTCCACCAAAGGGTTGAGTCGGAGGGTGTGGTTCTGATGTCGAGGATTTTGGAGAGGACGGCGGCGAGGGGGATGTTATCGGTGACGGAGCTTGCGATGGCGGAACACCAGAGGAGTCCTGCGCCGCCGACGGTATCGCCGAGTGCGATGACGCCTTCGATTCCGGTGCCGATGAGGGCTAGGACGTGGGCGTGTTCCATGGTATTGATGACGACGAATAGTGTCATGAAGAACCAGATGAGATCCCAGTCCAGACCTGCATAGAATTCGTCTACTTCGTGCTTGTAGGCCCACAGCATGATGAGGGCGAAACTGATGGCGATGAATCCGAGACCGAGGTCTTTAAGGTAGGGGATATTTGCACAGGTGGCGAAGAGTCCGATGAGGCATACGAAGGAGACGGCGCTGAGGTAGAAGAAGCCCTGGCTCTTGATCCCGTCATTCTCGTCGAAACTTTCGACGCGTTCTGCAGCTTCGGCGCGTTCTTCTTCGGTGGCGAAACTGGTCACGTTGAAGAGACGTTTGCCGAGCCAGATTGTGGCTATGGTCGAGACAATGACGTACGGGGCGCTTTTCATGAAGAATTCCATGAAGGAGATTCCTGCGGTGCTGCCTATGATGATGTTCGGGACGGATGAGATCAGCGTGAGGAGACCGCCGACGTTGGTCAGGGAGCCTTCTACGAGGAGGAAGCCGAGGAGTAGGGGTGTGCGATCCAGTTTTTTGAGCGACACGGTGGTGAGGGAGCCGACGATAATCATGGCGGTTACGTTGTTTAGAAATGCGGAGAAGACGACGGTGAGGACTCCGTAGCTGATGAGGAGCTTTACCGGGTCTCCTTTGGAGGCTTTGGTGAGCTTGAGGGCGATCCAGGTGAAGAGTCCTGAGCGGGACGTGACATCGACAAAGAGGCTAGCACCGACGATGACCGCGATTACCTCCCATTCGATTCCGACGATGTATATGGGTATGTGGAGCTCTTCGTTAAAGACGTTGATGACGTGACCGATGGGCAGGAGCTGGAAGAAGTCTGCGAGCAAGACGCAAATGATGGCGAAGGTGCCTGTTATGAGCGATTTTTTCGCGTGGATTTTTTCTTCGAAGGCGAGGGCCATTACCATGGCGATTAGCAGGCCGAGAAAGACCAGTGTCTTCCATGTTTCGACTTCGTGTAGTTGTTCTTCCAAAATGAGTTCCTAGAGCAGTAGTAGCGGTCGGTCTTTGAATTCGACAGCCATGGCATAGGCTATGCCGTTCATTGCAAGTTGACCTGCTTCCTTTGTGTTCAGGATTAGCAGGTCGATATTCTTTTCCTCGATGATCGATTCATAGTGGGACAGGGCGGAACCGAACTGTACGATTTCTTCAATTTTTAGATCCGGGAAGGTGGTCTGGAGACGCTCGCGTGCGCTGCTCACGAAATCGTGGGGGAGTTTGAGGAGAGTGTCGCGGATCGTTTTTTCCGCGAGGGCGGTGTCTATTTCCGGGATTCGACTGATCGCTTCTATGTAGTTTGTGAAGGCATTTCCGTCTTCGATATGGGTGAGGAAGAGCGAGCCGTCGGGTTCGGCGAAGCGAACTCCCCAGTTGATTAGACCGTCGTCTCCTGTGAGGTGATTCGTCTCCACCATGATTGTTTTGGGAGTGCCGAAGTCTGTCTCGGGGTGATCATGTGCGCGTGTGGGGAGGAGCAGCACTGGAGAATCCATGACCTGGGTGAGCGCGTCGATGTAGTTGGTCAGGCCGTATACCAGATTGTCCACATGATCAAGTTTCAGATTGCGTTCGACGACGACGAGATCTGCGCCCAGGTCATTGAGTTTTGAAAGCAGGTCTGACACGGAAGAGAAGTCTTCGCGGCTGAAGACTTTCCACTGGGGATCAGAGTGGCCTTCCAGGGGCGGCGCGAGGTGTTGTACGCTTTTCAAGAGTTGGGCGGATGCGGCTTGGTCGTGATCGCAAATCAAAGCGATTGAAGCCAGGGATATTTCTTCATAGGCGTAGGGGGTCTTTACGGCGCTGTTGAATTGTGATTCGAATTCGTCTAAGTGCATGGGTGATCCTGAATTGACTGGCGCTCGAATATTGCTCGATGCTGGTGATTCGATTCGCAACGGCTATTTAAGCAGACACACGCGAGCGGATCAAGCGTGTCTTTTTCTTTCGCTAACGGAGGAATGCCGTCTAGTCGTGGAGGAGTTTGGTTGGGATACACGTGTTCACAGTACAGTGGGGTTGGCCTATACTTTATTGGAAGCGCGATGAAGTCGGAAGGAAGGTTTAGCCGTGGAACCCGAACGTATCCTGCAGGAAGCCGAGTTTAATCCCAAGGTATGCGACTATTGGCTGATGCACGGAGCGTTTGTACTTACGATAACCCTGTTTGGCATTCCGTTTGTTCCTGTCTGGATGATCGCGGGACGCAAGGTCACGCGTCGTTATCTCGAACGAATGAAGTGCGTACTGACTGATCGTTCGCTCAAGGTAGAGGGGGGGGGGATTTTTGTTCGTTTCGAGAAAACAGTACCTCTGGACAAGATTACGGACTTGGGACTCAGCCAAGGGCCGCTTGATGCGTCATTTCGAAATAGAGGCGTTGTCCGTAGAAACGGCTGGGCAGTCAGCGGTGGGTTCATTGGTGGGGATGGTGGGAATCGTCGATGGTCGTGCTTTTCGTGATGCTGTTCTGGCTCAGCGCGACATTGTGACGTCGAACCTTGGTAACGCACAGGGCATTGCAGAGCCGGACTCTTCGGGACTTCCGCCGGTGGCGACGGATGAATTGCTGGGCGATATTTGCGACATCCTGTTGCGAATCGAAAAACAGGTCAGTGACGTGAACGGTTCATAGAAGTATTGCTCAGCGCGGAGTCGAAAACGCTTCAACGTCCAGCCCCTTCTCGATAGTCAGAGTGCGGAAATTCATCGCGATTTAGACCGCCAGCTTGACTGGAGGAAACGAATTCGGTTTAATAGGCATTCGTGTTTGTTAGATGATGGACGGTTGGAAGTAAAAGGAGCGGTATTGTGTCACAAGGCAGTGCAATCAATCGGCGAAATTTTGGCGAGACTTCTCGCAAGGACGGGTGGTGGATACAGCCAGTGGCTGTTTTTACGATTTTGTCAAGTTTTGTAATCTATGCGACCTGGGCCGCGCTACAGGGTGCGAACTACTTCTTTCATGACGGCGGGGCGCATTATCTCTCCCCTTTTTATTCTCCACTGCTGTACGGGGCCGCGCATGAACCGCGGTTTTTTGCGGCTCAGGTTCCGAGCTGGTGGCCGAGTTTTATTCCGTTTTCGGCGGCGATGCTTATCATGGCGGGGCCTGCTGGAATGCGGACGACGTGTTATTACTATCGCGGGGCTTACTACAAGGCGTTCTGGGCTGATCCTCCGGCGTGTGCTGTGGGTGAGCCGCGCAAGTCGTATTGGGGCGAAAATTCGTTACCGCTAATTCTTCAGAATGCTCATCGGTTTTTCTTTTATATTGCGTGCCTGTTTGTTTTTGTATTGACCTATGACGCTTATAAGGCGTTCTGGTTTGTATCTGCCGACGGCGCGACGAAGTTTGGAGTCGGTGTAGGGTCTATTGTTCTCCTTCTGAATGCGTTTTTTCTGGGTGGGTATACCTTCGGGTGTCACTGCAGTCGTCATTTGTTCGGGGGGGGTCTGAATGTTTTTGCGAAGAAAAAGATCACGAAAGCCTGTTATGACTGTGTGAGCGCGTTGAACGCGAGGCACATGAACTGGGCGTGGGTGAGCCTGGTGTGGGTTGGGTTTACGGATGTTTACATTCGGATGTGCGCAATGGGAATTTGGTCGGATTGGAGAATTTTTTAGTGTCGGATATAGAAACATACGAATACGATGTTCTGGTGATCGGTGCAGGCGGCGCTGGATTAAGCGCGGCTATCAGGGCGTCGTCATCAGGAGCCAAGGTTGGCGTAATTTGCAAATCGCTTCTTGGTAAGGCACACACAGTAATGGCAGAAGGCGGCGTTGCGGCGGCGATGGCGAATGTGGATGAGCGCGACGGGTGGAAGATCCACTTTGCGGATACGATGCGGGGCGGGCAGTACTTGAACAATCCGCGCATGGCTGAACTGCATGCTAGGGAAGCACCGGACCGGGTACGCGAACTTGAGGCGTGGGGCGCGTTGTTTGACCGGACGAAGGACGGGAAAATACTTCAGCGGAATTTTGGAGGTCACAAGTATCCCAGACTTGCGCACGTGGGAGATCGCACCGGGCTTGAAATGATACGGACGCTGCAGGATCACGGTATCCATCAGGGCATCGAATTCCACATGGAATTTACGGTGTATCGGCTTATCAAGGACGGAGATCGCGTGACGGGTGTCTTTGCTTATGAGCGTGAGAAGGGCCGGTTCAAGCTGTTCAAGGCCAAGGCAGTGATCATGGCGACGGGCGGCTTTGGGCGTGCATTCAAGGTGACGAGCAACAGTTGGGAGTATACCGGGGACGGTCATACGCTGGCTTATGACGCAGGGGCCGAGCTGATCGACATGGAGTTTATACAGTTCCATCCAACGGGGATGGTGTGGCCTCCGAGTGTGCGGGGCATATTGGTGACTGAAGGTGTTCGGGGCGAGGGGGGGCATACTCACGAACAGTGAGGGACGCCGATTCATGTTCGACGATATTCCGGAATTGTACGCGAACTCGACGGCGGACAATGAAGATGAGGGATGGCGGTATACGCAGGGTGATCGCGATGCACGTCGTCCTCCTGAACTTTTGACTCGTGACCACGTTGCGCGGTGTATCGTTAAGCAGATTAAGGACGGGAAGGGAAGCCCTCACGGGGGCGTCTTTCTGGATATCGCCTGGATTAAGGAACACCTTCCGAATGCCGAGGCGCACATCAAGAAGAAGCTGCCGAGCATGTATCACCAGTTTAAGGAACTTGCGGGCATCGATATTACGAAGGAGCCAATGGAGGTCGGACCGACGACGCATTATGCGATGGGCGGCATTCATGTGGATGCTGATACGCAGATGTCGACGGTGTCAGGTCTTTTTGCTGCCGGGGAGTGTGCGGCCGGACTGCATGGGGCCAATCGACTGGGCGGAAATTCACTTTCGGACCTACTTGTCTTTGGAAATCGAGCAGGCGAACATGCGGCGCTCCATGCGAACGAGTATGATCATGCTGAGGTTGGCGAGGAAGTGATTAGTGACCTTCAGAAAGAAGCGTTGGCACCCCTGGAGCGTTTCGAGGAAATGGGCGGCGATGCGCAGGGGCCTTATCAGATTCAGTATGATCTACAGGATTTCATGCAGGCACTGGTCGGGATCGTTCGGGTTGAGTCGGACATGAAGGATGCGCTTGGGAAGATTCAGGATCTTGGCGAACGCGTCAAGACGGTGGGGGCGTGCGGAAACCGGGAGTACAATCCTGGATGGCACACTGCGTTGGATCTGCACAATTTGCTTATCGTATCCGAGGCTGCGGCGCTCGGCGGGATTGAACGTCAGGAAAGTCGAGGAGCTCATTTCCGCGAGGACTACCAGGAAAAGAGCGAGGATTTTGCGAAGGTCAATATGATCATCGATAAGCAGTCTGACGGCAGCATGAGGATTCGTCAAGAGCCTATAAAACCTCAGACCGACGAACAGACAAGCATTATCAAGGAGAACGCGTAATGGCCGAAGTACGATTTGATATCTGGCGAGGCGACAAGGACGGCGGTGAATACCAGGAATATTCGACCGAAATCACCGAAGGAATGGTGGTATTGGATGCCGTACATCAGATCCAGGCCGAATCCGCAAACGATATGGCTGTTCGATGGAACTGCAAGGCGGGGAAATGCGGATCGTGTTCGGCAGAGGTCAATGGCCGTCCCAAGCTCATGTGTATGACGCGAATGAGCGATTTGCCGACGGATGAGCCGATCACGATTGAGCCGATGCAGGCTTTTCCTGTGCAGCGCGACCTTGTTACGGACGTGTCCTGGAATTATCGGGTGAAAGAGAAGATACAGAAGTTTACGCCGCGGACGGCGGACGATGAGGACGGTACCTGGCGCATTGATACTGTTGATACTGATCGCGTGCAGGAGTTTCGGAAGTGCATCGAGTGTTATTTGTGTCAGGATGTGTGTCATGTGCTGCGGGATCACGAGCTCCACGATGAGTTTATCGGGCCGCGCTTTCTTGTCTATACGGCGGGAATGGAGATGCAGCCGCTGGATATTGAGAAACGCACAAAAGCGCTCAAGGAAGAATACGGCATCGGATACTGCAATATTACGAAATGCTGCACGACGGTATGTCCTGAATCGATCAAGATTACCGACAATGCTATTATTCCGCTGAAGGAACGAGTGGCGGATGACTTTTATGATCCATTGAAAAAACTCATGCGGATGATCAAGAAGTAGCAGGAGAAGCGCTATGAAGCGTCTCAAGAAGATTTCAACGGCTTCAGTGCCGGCGGCGCTGAAAATGGCCGAGCGATATCGACTGCTCAATGACCCCGGCGAAGCGCTAAGCATCTGTCTGGACATTCTGGAAGTTGATCCCAAGAACCACGATGCACAGATATCGCTGATATTGTCGCTATCGGATCAGTTGTCT
Source organism: Candidatus Hydrogenedentota bacterium (assembly GCA_012965445.1). The sequence continues at coordinate 255 of DTSJ01000201.1, read as the reverse complement.
GAGCGTATGAGCGCTTTTGAGGAGGCGCAGGTGCTTGTGGATGGTCTGAAGAAGAAATATGAGCGTAATTACTACTCGGGTGTTCTATGTGAACGGCGCGCGCGCGCCCATTTCCGGAGTGATTCGATGAGTTCGGGGCATGTCGCTTACGACTGGTTTCAGCAGGCGCTGGATTTCTTTGACAAGGCGGGAAAAGATCGTCCGAAGGGGAATGATAAGGCATATTTTCGCTGGAATGCGGACTACGTGTTATTA